>CAMHMG010000153.1 GCA_946186175.1 uncultured Clostridia bacterium
GAGGATGAAATATTATGTTTGAAAAGATAGAATATACAGTTAAAAGAATAGATGGAGATTATGCTTATCTGCAAAATGATGCAGTTCCGGAAGAAGATTTTAAATGTGTTGCAAGAGCATTACTTCTGGCAGAAGTCGGAGAAGGAACAAGGGTTGCATATGAGATGTTGGAGTATAGGGTGGTATAAAGAACATAATTATTTAGCTCGCCTAATTTAGTAGTTTTTCCCTTTATTTACCAACTGTAATATGGTATTATATATAATTGAAACACAGATGATATCATTACTATATGGGGTTACGCTACTATGCAGATAATCGACAATATCAACGAAATATTAAAGGATAATTTGAATAATACTCTGAAAGCAGGAAGCAGGGTTTCTATAGCTGCGGCCTGCTTTTCTATATATGCATATCGTGAATTGAAAGAACAGTTAGAGAATATTGACGAACTTCGTTTTATCTTTACATCTCCTACATTCATTCAGGAGAAAACCCCGAAAACAAGCAGAGAGTTTTATATTCCAAGATTAGCAAGAGAGAAAAGTATATATGGTACCGAATTTGAGATAAAGCTGCGTAATGAAATGACACAGAAGGCTATCGCTAAAGAGTGTGCAGAATGGATTAAAGAAAAGGTAACATTCCGCTCGAATATTACTCAGGAAAATATGATGGGCTTTATGAATGTAGATGAGTCTACATATATGCCTATTGATAAGTTTACAACTGTTGATCTTGGATGTGAACGAGGCAACAATGCATATTATTTTATCAACAAAACAGATGAAAATGAAAACGGTAAGCAATTTCTTAATCTGTTTGAAGAAATCTGGAATGACAAAAATAAATTACAGGATGTAACGGATGAGGTGCTTGATAGTATATCTACTGCTTATAAAGAAAATGCACCGGATTTCATATATTTCTTTACCTTATACAACATCTTTAACGAGTTTTTGGATGATATTTCAGAGGATGTGTTGCCTAATGAAGCTACCGGATTCAAGTCAAGCAAGATATGGAATATGCTATACAATTTTCAGAAAGATGCGGTGCTTGCAGTAATCAACAAGCTAGAGCAGTATAATGGCTGTATTCTTGCCGATAGTGTTGGACTTGGTAAGACATTTTCCGCACTTGCAGTCATTAAATATTATGAGAACCGAAACCGTTCAGTTCTTGTGTTATGTCCTAAGAAATTGTCAGAAAACTGGAACACATATAAGGGCAATTATATTAATAATCCCATCGCAGAAGATAGATTGCGTTATGATGTATTGTATCATACGGATCTTTCAAGAGAACATGGCAAGTCGAACGGACTTGATCTTGCTCTTATTAACTGGGGCAACTATGATCTGGTGGTGATAGATGAATCCCATAATTTCCGTAATGGTGGTGAAGTAAGCGGGGAAGATAACAGGGAAAACAGATATCTTCGTCTTATGAACAAGGTTATACGATCCGGTGTTAAGACTAAGGTGCTTATGCTTTCGGCAACACCGGTTAATAATCGTTTTAATGATTTGAAAAATCAGCTGCAGCTTGCTTATGAGGGAGATGCATCGAAAATAAATGAGAAACTGGATACTCAGAAATCTATTGATGAGATATTCAGAAATGCACAGAGGGCATTTAATGTTTGGAACAAGTATGATCCGGAGAGAAGAACAACCGATAATCTGTTATCCATGCTCGATTTTGATTTTTTTGAGGTGCTTGACAGTGTTACGATTGCACGGTCGAGAAAACATATAGAGAAGTATTACAATACTGAGGAAATCGGTAAGTTCCCCGAAAGACTGAAACCGATCGCAAAACGCCCGAATCTAACTGATCTGAAGGACACAATCAATTATAATCAGATATATGAGCTGCTAATGGCATTGAATCTTAGTATCTATACTCCATCTAATTATATTATGCCTTCGAAGGTATCAAAGTATATTGATCTTACCCATCATAAAGGGACTAGTCTTACTCAGCGTGGGCGTGAAGAAGGAATCCGCAGATTGATGAGTATCAATCTGTTAAAGCGCCTTGAAAGTTCTGTATACTCTTTCCGACTTACAGTTAACAGAATTAAGGACTTGATAAATGGTACTATTTCCACAATTAATGAGTACAAGTCCGGAGAAAAGATATTAGACCTTATGGATATTACTGATATATCAGAGTTTGACGATGACGATCAGAATATGGATTTCTTTTCTGTTGGTAAGAAGGTTAAGATAGACCTTGATGATATGGATTATGTCACATGGCTTAATGAATTGGAGAAGGATGCGGAAAATCTGGAGTTGTTATCACTGATGATAGAGGATATTACACCGGAGCATGATACTAAGCTGCAGACTTTATTTGAATTAATTAAAGAAAAGATTGAGAATCCGATTAATAACGGCAATAAGAAAATAATTGTATTTACTGCATTTTCTGATACTGCGGATTATCTTTATGAGAATGTTAGTGTATATGTAAAGGAAATGTTTGGCTTAGATACAGCGGAGATCACAGGAGCAGTAGAAGGAAGAACGACTATACCGAAATTAAGGTCTGACCTTAATACGGTACTTACCTGCTTTTCGCCGATGTCAAAAGGCAAATCAATTCTAATGCCTAACAGTACAGAAGATATTGATATATTGATTGCTACGGATTGTATTTCCGAAGGACAGAATCTGCAAGATTGTGATTATCTTGTTAATTATGATATACATTGGAATCCGGTCAGGATTATACAGCGTTTTGGACGTATAGACAGAATCGGAAGCAGGAATTCATTTATTCAATTGGTGAATTTCTGGCCTGATATGGATTTGGATGAATATATCAATCTGAAAAGCAGAGTCGAAACAAGAATGAAAATATCGATTATGACATCAACAGGTGATGATGATCTTATAAATGCTGAGGAAAAGGGAGATCTGGAATATAGGAGGGCTCAGCTTAAGAGACTACAAGAGGAAGTTGTGGATATTGAGGAGATGTCATCCGGTATATCAATTATGGACTTGGGTTTAAATGAATTCCGCCTTGATCTTCTTGAATATATGAAAGAGCATACGGGTGTTGAGACTGCCCCAAATGGAATGCATACAGTTGTACCACAATCAGAAGATTGTCCACCCGGTGTTATATATGTACTGAAAAATATCAATAATAGTGTGAACATTGACAATCAGAATCGTATTCATCCATTCTACATGGTATATATCAGCAAGTCCGGTGAAATAGTATGTGATTATCTGAATCCGAAAAAGATGCTGGATGCTCTTCGTCTGTTATGTAGAGGAAAGAGGCAGCCGTTTATGAATCTTTGCAAAGTATTCAATAAGCGTACTAATGATGGGAAGGATATGAGTGAGATGTCTGAGTTGTTAAATGCTGCCATCAGTTCCATTATTGACAAAAAAGAGGAAAGTGATATTGACAGCCTGTTTTCAGCAGGAGGAACATCTGCACTGATGAATACAGTTTCAGGGCTGAATGATTTTGAGTTGATATGTTTTCTGGTGGTGGAATAGTGAATATAAAAAGGAAGAATGGGCAAAATATAAGTAATATAATCTGGAAAACGGAATAAAAAATGCAAAAAGCAAAAATACGATTGAATAAAATTGGGTTATGTGTTACAATGGATTTGGTTAACACATTACCTGTGGGCTTTCTATGCTTTTTGTATTAATTGGAGGTATAAAATGGAGGATTATAAAGTACGTCTGTCTTCTTTGACATTAAAGAACATAAAAAATGTAAAAAATGGAACAGTTTATATGCCATCATCATACGAGAAAAAGAAAACTATAGGTGGGGCTGAAATATTAGGAATTTATGGACAGAACGGTTCAGGAAAAACTGCAGTAATAGATGCTTTGTTTTATCTACGACAGATAATGATAGGTATGAAGATTGATCAGAGTATTAGTGATTACATTGGCGTTGACGAAGATCATGCAGAGATAATTGCTGAATTTACTATATTCGGCGCAGATATTATCTATGAGGTTGGTTATCATCTTTTGCTTAAACTGAAGGATGGTATGACGGTTATTGATCGTGAATTCCTTAATTGTGCTATTAATCAAAATAATAAAAGAACAAACAAGAATAACTTTATTGATTATAGTAGTACCGATGCAGATAATCTGTTCAAACCACAGAAACGTTTGGATGAATTGATTGGAAAAGATAAGGAAATAAAAACAGATTTAATCGTTGCTAAAAAGTTGGCAGAGAAGAGTAACTGTTCATATATTTTTGGAGAAAGCAGCAGAGAAATATATAACAGAGCAATCAACACAGATTTTGGTAAATATGCGGCAGCTATTAATGCATTGTTTGAGTTTGCGGTGAAGGATCTTTTTGTAATCAGAAACACACATTCCGGAATGATTACTGCGAATGTATTGCTTCCTATGGCATTTCGTTATGAGAATAATAATATGGGAGCAAAAGGGGATTTTGCAATACCATTAATGCAGCCAGCTGTCTTAAATGAAGAAACGAAAAACATTCTTGACATAATAGTTGACCAGATTAATACGGTTCTGTATACGATTATACCGGGCATGAGAATTGAAGTGAGAGATTATGGGAAGCAGGCTTTGGATTCAGGAGAAGATGGTTGGAAGGTTGAACTTATGTCTGCACGTAAAGGGAAAAAAACTATTCCGATTCGAATGGAATCAGAAGGTATTATTAAGATTATTTCTATTTTGAATGTTTTGATTCAAGCTTTTGGGAATCCCTCTATATGCCTGGCGATTGATGAATTTGATGCAGGTATATTTGAGTATATGCTTGGTGAACTTCTGGATGTGTTTAAAAAGAGTGCAAAGGGTCAACTACTCTTTACTTCCCATAATCTTCGAGCATTAGAGATGCTTGACAAGAAAGACATCATGTTCTCAACTGTCAATCCGGATAATCGTTATATTCATATGAAGAATGTAAAAGAAACCAATAATCTTCGAAGTATGTATATTAGAAGTATTACTCTTGGCGGTCAGGATGAGGTCATCTATGAAGAAACCGATAGTTTGAAAATAGCGAGGGCTTTCAGAAAAGCGGGAAGGGGTCTACAGGATGAGTGAAAAGAAGGTAGTAGCCGTTATTGTTGAAGGTCCAAGTGATGAAAATGCTCTCGGTGGAATAATGAAAGAATTTTTTTCTTCTGAAGAAGTACAATTTGCGGTTGTATATGGTGATATTACTTCAGATTTTCATACATCTACAGATAATGTGGTAAGTAGAATAAATGATTTGATAGATAGTGTCAGAGAAAAATATGGATATCGTTGGGATGATTTTATACAGATTATTCACATTGCAGATATGGATGGTGCATTTACAAAAGATTGTATTGTTAAAGCAGAAGTTGATGCAGTTCAATACTATGAAGATAGAATGGAAACATCTGATGTTGAAAAAACCAGAAGAAGAAATGAGCGTAAATCAGAAGTACTTTTTAAGTTGCGTAAGACAAGCAAGGTACATGAAATCAGATATAGAATATATTATAATTCATGCAATTTGGAGCATGTGTTGTATGGTGAACTAAAGGACTTTTCTGATGAAGAGAAGGAACTGATGTCGGATGATTTCGCTGAAAAATATGAAGGGAATGTGGATGGATTCATTAACTTTATATCAGATAAAACAATAGCGGTAACGGGTACTTATAATGACACATGGAAGTATATTGAAAAGGATAAAAATTCCTTGCAAAGACATACAAATATGCACTTGATATTCAAAGAATAAGTGCATATTTTGTATTATTACAATGGAGGCAATATGCTTAACTTTCCTAAGAGTACAGAATTTGATAAGAGGATACCAAAACAGAAATTCTATGAGAATATGAATATAACTGCAAATCTGAAACGGATATTTGTTGAACAGATCAAGGGTATATCGTGGACTAATAAGATTGCAGCTTCCACAATAAATGTTGCAGATGGACAGGAAGTTCATGAGATTGAAGTATTTGAGATTGCTCTTACTGATAATAATCTGGATGAAGCAGTACTGTTACAAATTGACAGAGAAATTCCTTATCATATAGTATATGTTCTTTCGTATGACGGTAAGTATCAGGCGTGGATTGGCTACAAAGAAAAAAGTATATCAGGAAATAACTCATTCAAGGTAAGTACATATTATCATACAGATTGGCTATCAAAGGATAAGTTGCAAGATACACTCAAAATTGTTGGGATAACTTTAGATTCGGTGTACGAGAATTTTGTTAAGCAAGTTGCCGGAGACCGATTGCAAAGTGACAATTCAGAAGATTTAAAAGTTTTGGTGGAGAAGGACAACAGGCGAAAGGAAATTGAAAAGCAAATATCAGTTCTTCGAGCAAAGATAAGAAAAGAAAAACAACTGAATCGACAGATGGAGATGAATGAGGAAGTGAAACGATTAAAAAGAGAGGTGGATGATTTATGTTAGTAGATGTATATTGTGATGAAAGTAGACAAGATTTACTTGCTAACAAAATACATATTAAAGAAAATGATAGATAATTATTGCAATGCTAATATACAAACACATGATGGTATAACTGTTAAATTTTTTGAGGATACTTTTGAACATGCATTTTATACTCGGACGCAGAAAAAATGGAAAGCTTTTGCGTTTTCTACCTCGCTAGGAGGGTAATGCAGTTATCACATTTTCTAGTCTTGGATTTTTCAAATCCATTAATATATTTATCAACGGTTCTGCGATCAATACCTAGTTCTCTGCCAATCTGACTTTTATTTACTTTCAAAATGCCCTCCTCTACGAATGGTTTTAACTTGTATAAATCTTGAATTGACTCAATACGTAAGTCTGTTATGATATTTGATTCTATTATCATTATGAGCTCCTCCTTCTTAGCTCATATATCATAACATTTGTACATTTTTATTTAATACTATTTGTACATAAATAAGTATAACTTAATAAATGGAAGATGCCATTATAAAAATCATCGACCTAGAGAATGAAATCAACCAGGATATGATGAAGCTTGTGGAACTGAAGAAGGATATCATCCGCAAGATCAAGGCTGTGGAGAGCGCCGAACTTCAGACGATACTGGAACTTCGGTACCTGTCCTATATGAGATGGGAAGAGATTGCAATCGAACTTGGATATGGTATCGACAATGTATTCCGCCTTCACAGGAATGCCCTGGATGAAATCGAGATTCCGGAAAGAATACAGTAAAATCAAGTTCGATACAGTAAGCCTATGTGATAATGTTAAGATGGC
>CAMHMG010000154.1 GCA_946186175.1 uncultured Clostridia bacterium
CTTCTTCAGATTTGTGATAAGAGAACTACAATACCGGATGCTCTTAAGAAAGCAGATGAAGTATTACAGCAGGGTGTTCAGGGTGTTACTGATCTGATTCAGAGTCCTGGAATAATCAATCTAGACTTTGCTGATATTCAGTCCGTAATGAGAGATAAGGGTATTGCTCATATTGGTATTGGTAGAGGAAGTGGAGAGGACAAGGCTGTTGAGGCTATTAAGCAGGCTATGGAATCACCTCTTCTTGAAACTACAGTTTCCGGTGCTACAGATATTATTATTAACTTTGCCGGTAATATCGGAATGATTGAAGCATATGACGCAGTTAATTATCTTACTGAAGCTGCCGGTGATGATGTTAACATTATCTTCGGTACAGTTGATAATGAGACTATGGGTGATGAGGTCAGCATTACAATTATTGCTACCGGAATTGAAGCAGCAGCTACAAAGAAGGCATATGGTAGTTTTTCTCAGTCATCTATGCCTGCATTTACTAAGCCGGTACAGCCTCAGGCAGCACAACAGGCACCTGGTACTCCGGTTGCTCCGACTGCTTCACCTTCTGTACAACCTATCCAGCAGTCTGTACAGCCGTTGCAGAATCAGGTTGCAGCACAGGCTTCTGCATCACAATATAATCATCAGCCTGCTTATCGCCCGGCAGGGACAGGGGTTAATGCTCAGAGTGGTGGATTTAATCAGGGAGCACAGCAGACTCCGACATACAGTGGACAACCGGTGGCAGCACCTCAACCGAAACCTGCCGCAAAGCCATCATTCCTTAATGGTTCACAGGGCAGCGCTGCTAATAATGGAACACAGGCTACTCCGGTATCAACAGTAAGACCTCAGGCTCCTCGTCAGGAAGCTGATGGAAGCATTAAGATACCTGAATTCCTTAAGAGAAGATAATATATTTAATATATGTTTTTTAGAGATCGGATACTATGTCCGGTCTCTTTTTTGCGTTTTAAAGACCTTGTTTTCGACTTTTTTTGCATATTGATGAAGATATACTTTACCATGAAAGTCCAAGATACCTGAGACCTTAGCGTACTTTAGTACGCTTAGTTCGAAGTATGCAGAGCTAGCCGAGTCCGAAGGCGACGGCTGATTGGGTAACTTTCTGTATACAGCGACGCTTAGCGAATCCGAGCTCAAAGGGCGACAGATGAGCTTAGCATAGTCGTTTACCATGAAAGTCCAAGAAGCCGAGTCCGAAGGCGACGGCTGATTGGGTAACTTTCTGTATACAGCGACGCTTAGCGAATCCGAGCTCAAAGGGCGACAGATGAGCTTAGCATAGTCGTTTTACATGCAAAGGACAGGAGAAAAAATTGAAGGTTACAATTTATCTTGATCTTATTTTAATATTAGATTATCTGGTCAATTTCTATGTCCTGTTTATAACGGGATATATTATACGTCAGAGGATAAGCATCATAAGAATTGGACTAGGAGCATTGTTTGGGACATTGGCATTTTTACCTTTTATGCTCTGTCCAAAACTTTTGGTCGGATTATCGGGAATAATTCTGACAATCGGAATCAGTATGGGAGCTGTTATGATATCGTTTGGTATAAGGTATGGGTTTATTAAAAAATGGCTTCTATCCACCACTATTATGTTTCTGCTTGGAGGAATGATTCAGTTTGCAAAAGGTAAATTAAGAGTAGTATATATAGGATTTTATAAATGGCTGATAATCTTTCTTTTTTGCATGATGGCAGGGACGGCTCTGTTTTTATTTTTATCTGCTAATAAAGATAAGGGTAAATATATCCGAGTTATAAAAATAAGTCAAAGAGAAAGGATTGTTGAAGAACAAGTATTTGTCGACAGTGGAAATCGATTGTTGGACTTGCTTTATAGAAAACCGGTATTAATTCTTTCAAAAGAAGTTGTTAAAAGACTGGTTTCAAGGGAAGAATATGAGTACATCGATAAATGCAGCAGATTCCATTTCTTAGATTACAGCGATCCGACATTAATAAAAATGCAAAAGAGCATATGCATTCATGAGCTCCCGTATAAGAGTGTGGGAAGAATATCAGGCAAAATGTTATGCTTTGTTGTTGATTCTGTAGAAGTTGTTGGGAGTAATAAGTATTATAAAAAACAACCTATTGCTGTTGCGGATGATAGATTGTTCAATGGGAAAAATTATAAAGGGTTAATTTTCCCCGATGAGTCTTAAGTTGTTTGGAGGATATTTGGTGTGAATATTATTAATGGTGATAAATTTAAGTTTACTGTGATGAAGAATGTTGCAGGGATGTTTATTATGCCCAGAAATGAAATACATTATATTGGCGGAGCGGATATCCTACCGGCGCCGCTAGAGGTTGATGAAGAAAAAGAGCTGCTGGAAAAGTTAGAGGAGACGGATAGCGCTGAAGTTAAGAGTATTTTGATAGAACATAATTTGAGACTGGTAGTATACATAGCAAAAAAATTTGATAACACAGGGGTTGGAGTTGAAGATCTAATATCAATCGGTACTATTGGACTTATTAAAGCAGTTAATACATTTAAGATGGACAAGAAGATCAAACTTGCTACCTATGCATCGCGTTGTATAGAAAATGAGATACTGATGTATCTTAGAAGAAGTGCAAAGACTAAGATGGAGGTATCTATTGATGAACCTCTTAATGTTGATTGGGATGGTAATGAGCTTTTATTATCAGATGTTTTAGGTACCGAGGAGGATGTTATTTATAGAAATATTGAAGATGAAGTAGATAAGGAATTACTTAAAAAAGCTATGGGGGTATTGTCAGATAGAGAGAAGACAATTGTTGAACTGCGATATGGTTTGACAAATCCTAAAGGTGAGGAGCTGACTCAGAAAGAAGTTGCGGAATTGCTTGGCATTTCACAATCATACATATCAAGACTTGAGAAAAAGATCATGAAAAGACTCAAAAAAGAGATGATGCGTATAGGTTCATAAAAAAAGGAAATGATTTCCGCTGTAATTATGGAATAAATAACATTAATAATGTGAATCCTTAACCATAGGAGTTTTAACTCAGTCGGAGTTAAATCTCCGAGCGAGTCTTGACTGGTATAAGGAGGAAACATGAAATGGCACTTAATAAGGTCGTTATTTGCGGAGTTAATACAGCAAAATTGCCTCTTCTTACCAATGATGAAAAGAATGATCTGTTTATTAAGATTGAACAGGGAGATACAAATGCCAGAGAGAAACTTATTGAGGGTAATCTTCGATTGGTTCTCTCAGTTATAAGAAGATTTCAAACTGCAGGTGAGAATGCTGATGATCTGTTTCAGGTTGGCTGTATAGGACTAATTAAAGCCATAGACAATTTTGACCGCAGTTTAAATGTTAGGTTTTCAACTTATGCGGTTCCAATGATAATTGGAGAGTGTAGACGATATCTTAGAGATAACAGTACCATAAGAGTATCACGTTCATTAAGAGATATCGCATATAAAGCTATATATGCTAAAGAAAAAATAATGGGAGAGGAGAACAGGGATGCCACTATTGATGAGATTGCCAAAGAGATTAATATGGAAAAGGAAATGGTAGTCATGGCATTAGATGCAATAGCTACTCCGGTTTCATTGTATGATCCGGTGTATCAGGATGGAGGAGATACACTTTATTTGATGGATCAGGTGAAAGACAAAAAGAATAAAGAAGAGTCATGGGTTGAGGATATAGCCTTAAAAGAAGCTATGAATAAGCTTACAGAAAGGGAATATAATATCATTAAATTAAGATTTTTTGAAGGGAAAACTCAGACTGAGGTGGCTGATGAAATAGCAATATCGCAGGCACAGGTCTCAAGACTTGAAAAATCTGCATTGAAAAACATGAAAAATTACTTGGATATATAAGAAAATACTTGAAAAATCAATGTATTTTATTGTCAAAACTCTATAATTATGATATAATTTCTTTCGTATATTGTAACAAAACGAACAAATGATAAGTTTTGCTCGTTATGCATAAAGGAGGCACATTGATTTATGAAACATTTAATATTGGTTACATCACCCCCAGCGTGTGGAAAGACCTTTATATCCAAGCAGCTCGCAAAAGCATTAACTAATTGTGTATATTTAGACAAAGATACACTTATAGTTTTATCAAAACAAATATTTAAAGTGGCGGGTGAAGAATATAATCGTTCCTCCGATTTCTTTCAGAGAGAGATTCGTGACTATGAGTACTATTGTGTATTAGATCTTGCCATGGAGGCATTAGATTATAATGATACGGTATTGATCAATGCACCATTTACTGATGAGATCAGAGATGATGCATATCTTGACTCGCTTAGAGCACGTCTTGCAAGACATGGCGCAGAGCTTGTTGTAATATGGGTCAATACCAGAGTTGAGGTATGTAAGGAACGAATGATCAAACGTAACTCAGACAGAGATACGTGGAAATTAGAGCATTGGGATGAGTACATAGCAAGTTGTAATTTCAATCAGCCGGATAATATTAAGGAATTGATAGTATTTGAGAATTCTTCTGAAGAAGAATTTAATGAATCAATTAAGAGAGTAGTTAAACAATTGCGCAATCAATAAATAAGCAAAAAGCAGGAGAACGATATGACTAACAAAAGATCGGTGTTCGCAATTAATTGGGCAGAGGCAGAATCATTGGCTGCAGGACACCATGATAACCCACATCACATACTTGGTATGCATGAGTCGATAGACGGAGTATATATTAATGCATATTTTCCGGGTGCGGAAAGAGTAACTGCTGTAAGTAAGAACAGCAAAGATACATTTGATCTGGTAAGTGATAGAATAGCGGGTTTTTATACAATTAAGATTCCGGAGAAGAAAAGCTTTGATTATTATTATGTAGTTAATTATCCGGACAGGACAAGCAAAGAGATAATTGATCCATATTCTTTTGAACCTGTAATTGACCCAATCGATATTAGTAAGTTTGGTGACGGAATTCATTATGAGATATATGAGAAGTTGGGAGCACATCCTTGTATCCTGGATGGTGTGGAAGGTGTTCTCTTTGCGGTATGGGCTCCAAGGGCAGTAAGGGTTTCAGTTGTAGGTAATTTTAACGGCTGGAACGGTCGACTTCATGTTATGAGAAGAATTGAATATTCCGGTATTTTTGAGCTGTTTATTCCGGGTCTTAAAGAGGGAGAGATTTATAAATATGAGATTCAGAATAGTAATGGCAATATATTCATGAAACCGGATCCGTATGGTAATGCTGCTGAATTACGTCCGGGTAATGCTTCTATGATAGCGGATTTGTCTTATGACTGGAAAGATTCGGATTACATGGACAGTATCTCCCAAAATGCCGAGAAAGAAATGCCTATGAATATATATGAGGTTCATTTAGGCTCGTTTAAGCGTCCAAAGGATGGCAGAGAATTCTATACATATAGAGAAATTGCACAAGAACTGGCTGATTATGTTTCAGACATGGGTTATACACATGTTGAATTGATGCCTGTTATGGAGCATGAGAATGATTCAAGTTTTGGGTATAGAACATCAGGGTTCTATGCACCTACATCAAGATATGGTACACCTTCAGATTTTATGTATTTTGTTGATTATATGCATAGCAAAGGTATTGGAGTTATCTGTGACTGGGTACCAAGTCAGTTCCCTATGAATGAAAGCGGACTTGCATGCTTTGACGGCGAGCCATTATATGAACCGGCTGACAAGCGTAGAAGCGTTAATCCAAGATGGGGAACATACATATTTGATTATGGAAGAAAAGAAGTTAGTAATTATCTGATATCTAATGCGATATATTGGATCTCAAAGTATCATTTAGACGGACTTAGAATTGACAGTGCTGCATCCATGTTATATTTGGATTACGGTCGTTCTTACGGAAACTGGATTCCTAATCAATATGGCGGTAACGAGAATCTTGATGCAATTGAATTTTTCAAGAAACTTAATACTATTATTGATGAACGTTTTCCGTATTGTAAGATGATTGTCGAGGATGAGTCCGGATGGCCTATGCTTACAGATAATGTCAGCGAGGGTGGAATGGGCTTTGATTATCAGTGGAATATGTCGTGGATGAACAATCTGCTTTCATATATGTCATTAGATCCACTCTATAGAAAATATGAGCACAAGAAACTTATTGATAGTCTTGGTACAGCTTATGATGAGAACTATATTCTTGAGTTTTCTCATAATGAAGTGATGGGCGGCAAGGGTTCTATTGTTGATCAGATGCCCGGAGGATATGAGGAGAAATTCTCTAATCTTCGTCTGTTATATGGCTGTATGTTGACACATCCGGGTAAGAAACTTCTCGCTATGGGACAGGAGTTTGCTCAATTTAAGGAGTTTTCATCAACGGATGAATTAGAGTGGGATTTACTTGATTTTGATGCACATACTATTCTTAAGAACTATGTGAAGGCACTTAATCATTTATACAAGAAAGAACCTGCACTTTATCTGTTAGATAATAATGCGGATGGTTTTGAATGGATCAATAATTCTGCGGCTAATGAGAGTATAGTTTCTTTTATTAGAAAAACTAACAAGAAAGAGGATACGCTACTTATAGTATTTAATTTTACTCCATCTGCTTATGAGGATTATAAGATTGGAGTACCTTATGTGGGTAATTATAAGGAGGTATTTTCAAGCGAATATACAGAGTTTGGTGGAGACGGAAGTGTCAATCCGGTTGTAAGAGGAAGTCGGCGTGCTGCAAGTGACGGAAGGAGAAACTCTTTGATTATTTCTTTAGCACCTCTTTCAATGAGTATTTTTAAGTTGACAGATGAAGAAGCTGTTCCTTATGAAAAAGAGAAGAAGGTTAAATCTTCATCCGATAAGAAAACTAAGACATCAACAAAATCAACTGCAGTTAAAAAGTCAACAGGTGAAGCTAAGTCTTCAATAACTAAGAAAGCTACTACTACAGCTAAAGCTGCAACGACAAAGAAAACAACAAGAACAACAAAAGCTACGGCAGCTAAGAAAACTAAGTCGACATCTAGAACTTCGGTGGCTAAGAAGACAGCAGCAAAGAATACTGTTTCAAAAGAAAAGTCAGAAGAATAATTATATGTCCACAGAAAGATAATTTCGACAAATATAATAATTTATGTATATAAGCTGTTACTGATTATCATGATCGGTAACAGCTTATCTCTATAATATATCTTATCGGAAGGAAAGGAATGTCAAGCGAAGCGAAGACTTTACTTT
>CAMHMG010000155.1 GCA_946186175.1 uncultured Clostridia bacterium
GATATAACTTGTTTGAATAGTATTTTTTCTGTAATGCATTTACAATTTCATTACAATCATATCCTTTATAATCTGTATCGTATCGGCTATCATAATCACCGAAAGTAATAATATTATCTTTGTGTAATTTTTCTTTCAGATAATCAATCATATTTTCTACTGAAGCATTTTTATTATATATCTTCATATAACTGTATCCCGGATAATCCTCGGATTCGTATTTTATGATTTTTAATTCATCAACCAGTCCTTCATGCAACAAAGAATCATATAAACCATCAATCTTCTTTGTTTCATCTATCAACATAAAATATACGACAGGATGTATCTCAGGTCGTTCTTTTTTCAGATAATTACGATATGGAGATCGATGCAGCTTATTATATATATCCTTAGCTGCGTTATTATGTGGCTCGTCATAGTAAATAATAAGCACATCATCAATTATCACTGTTGTAAAAAGCTGAAAATTATCTGCCCGAATTCTTTTTTCAAGTTTTTTTGCATGAACGGCTGATATTATATATACATATGGATAACTATTCTCAGTAATGTCATAAAGGATAGCCCCATCCATTGCTATAATTGGGATCAGGGGACGAATATCTGACAAAGCTTCCAAATATGCAGCAGGAGTTTTCATTGTCATTATAGTGAGCAATATTCCATCCCCAATAAGATTCTGCATAGTCACACGAGAATATGGGGTTAGGTTATCATAGGTTTCATTTAACGAATTGTCAAGATCTACAACAAACAGTATATTTTTATTCCCCTTCCCATGAAAATGAATTGAGTTTACAAATAAGCCAAGCATGATTCCTATTAAAGTATCAAGACTACGATTAATTACGAACACAAATGGATTTTCATCTATCAAATGGTTAACCACGATGCTCAAATATACAACACACGCAAAATATGAGGCGTTTCCCTTGTTCATTAGAACCGTTGTATATATTACAGGTATAATGAAAGCAGACAAAATTATATAATGTATCAACCCATACCCAAAATCATAAATATACATTTTACATAGAATAAAAATCATACCATACACAGCCCCAACCGCTGTTCCAACAACACGCTGCGTTGCGTGCATCTTTGTATCCTTCGTATGACTCTGTATACACCATAAAACTGCAAGTGCTGAATAAAATGGTGTTCCATGATATCCTCTTAATATATATATTAGAAAACATAATCCTACACCTAAAAAAGATTTAATGATTCGCATTCCAATCGGAGGCAGTTTTTTCTCACTATTGTAGTCCATATTATTACCCTTAGCCGCTAACTTAATGTAATCCTCATATATTCACTCTTTTTTCAACTTCCATCAGGAAAGTTTCAGTATCAACAGTTTGTATCTTGGAAAGCGTTGAAATTGATGCAAGATCACCCGTCATGATACCATCACTGATTGTCTGTAATATTGCCTTGTCAACTGCATCTGAATATTTTATCAAATCATATATATCATCAAGCTCCCCTCTTTTTCGCAATGCTCCTGTCCACGCAAATACTGTAGCAACAGGATTAGTAGATGTTTTCTCACCCTTTAGATATCTGTAATAATGTCTCTGTACAGTTCCGTGAGCAGCTTCATATTCATATACACCATCTGGAGAAACCAATACAGATGTCATCATGGCAAGACTTCCGTATGCAGTTGCCACCATGTCTGACATAACATCTCCATCATAATTTTTACATGCCCATATGTATCCTCCTTCAGAACGAATTACCCTTGCAACCGCATCATCAATAAGCGTGTAAAAATACTCTATTCCCACTGTCTCAAAGCGGTCTTTATATTCATTCTCATATATCTTGGCAAAAATGTCTTTAAATCTGTGATCATACACTTTTGAAATCGTATCTTTAGTAGCAAACCATATATCCTGCTTAGTATCTAATGCATAATTGAAGCATGATCTTGCAAATCCCTCTATGGATTTATCCTTATTATGAATACCTTGCACAATACCTGCACTGTCTTCAAAGTCATATATCAGTTCATGCCTTTGTCTGCCATCACCAAGAGTACATACAACTTCACATTTTGCTCCTTGAGGAACACTTATTTCTGTATTCTTATAAATATCCCCATATGCATGCCTTGCTATTGTTATAGGCTTTGTCCACGTTGGAATATAAGACTTAACCCCATCGACAATTATGGGTGAGCGAAACACTGTACCATCAAGCATTGCCCGGATTGTCCCATTAGGAGATTTCCACATTTTCTTAAGATTATACTCCTTCATCCTTGCTGCATTAGGTGTGATTGTCGCACATTTTACTGCTACACCATATTTTTTTGTTGCCTCTGCAGAAAAAACAGTCACTTCATCATCTGTTTTATTTCTGTTTTCAAGACCAAGATCATAATATTCAGTTTTCAAATCAATATAGGGGTAAATCAGTATATCCTTTATCATCTGCCAAATTACCCTTGTCATTTCATCTCCATCCATTTCAACCAATGGTGTTTTCATTCTTATTTTGTCCATGCCAGCCACCTCCGATTTTGATTTTAATGCATATTAAAATTAAAGTTACAATTCGTCTTCCTCTTGTATCAGCTTATACACCGCTGTATTCTGATATGCCAGTGTCTCATTATGAGCAAATGCCACGATACCTGATACGGGGGAGGTTATCTCCTGAAGTATTTCAGCGGTATATGGATCAGTGATGACTGCAAGCACCTGACCTGCCTCTACCTTTTCCCCTGCTTTCGCACATTGCTCAAAAAATCCTGCACATGTTGTCCTTACATCGATGAAATTCTGACTTTCCACCACTCTTGATATATATCCCTCGTACCCTTTATACTCTATAATATCCTGCTTTGAGAGAAAATTAAGGATTGCATCCAATGCCTGCTTGGCGCTTCCTTTATCAATCTCCTTAGTGCTTGTTGTATAGATAGAAAATGCGTCTGTTTCCCACACCTGCCAGTTATAATTGAGTGTAGTCGTATCAAATGGTCTGGGGTTATGCAGTACAACATATGGAAGACCGAACTTTTTCGCCAGTTCAACATTCTCTGCACCGGTCTTCATCATTCTAACCTGCGGAACAAAATTACCGGGCATATAGAAGGATGCGAATTGAATTCCATAGTCATAATCCTTAACCTTTTCAAAAATTCCTCCAGCTATCCGCTGCGTGGTCTCTCCAAGATCATATCCGGGAAACATACGGTTGATGTCCGTATTATCTATTGTCCAGAATCTTTTTTGTGTGTTGACAGAATAAGGATTGCCACAGGGAATCACAAGGATTTCCTTTCCCTCCTTGATCCGTCCTCTCTCTTCCAACACCCGGAGCTTTTTGATCAGCTGCGAGCATACATATATCTGCTGATACTCATTCCCACGCATACTTCCCATTATGCAGACGCTATGCTCCCCCTTACCAAATCTGTATCCTGTGACTCTGAAATCATCGCGGTATATAGCCTTTATTTCATATAGAATCTCCTTTTGCAAATTCACATCTCCTCTCATCTGTTTTAGATAATTACGTAACTAAAAAAGTTTGCCGGGATATCACAATTATATATCTATTATATGTGAAGAATCCGTCCCAGTAATGACCCTTCATCCACAACCGGATATTCACGTATGGTAAACAGCCATCCTTTCCCCGGGGCCCTGACCTCACTTAGCAGCTTTCCTGTAAGCGGATTCACTATTTTCCCTATCAGGTCTCCCTGTTCCACCATGCTTCCATGCTTTTTCTCCTTCAGAAAAATCCCCGACATTTCAGCATTTAGATAAAATACATCCTGTCCTTTCTCATCATTGCTTATCACCGGTCTTCTGGAAGGAGTGATCTTATCCTTCCAGATTCCAAGCATTGACATCAGGGAAAATATTCCCTCTACAAGCTGATCACCATATTCCTTTGTGATCCTCATTCCAACACCCATCTCAACCACCAGTGTATCGATTCCTCTGCTGTTAAGGCTGTATGCAAAGGTTGATTCAAGAACGGTACTTGCTCCATGTACCCAGATAAAATCCACATTTGACCTTTCAGCAATAGGTACCAGCCTTTCCTTATGCTTCACATTTATTCTGATCTGCGGCACCTCTGTAAGAAAGATATTGCTTGCATGTATGTCAAGACAAAGTGCAGTCCCCTCCATATCTTTCATGATATCCGCTACAATATGTTCATTCATATCCCCATTGTGATTTCCGGGAAACAGCCTGTTCATATCAAGGTCAAATGCAGGAATCCCCCTTGTAATGTTATCAATACCAAATGGATTCATGGCAGGATAAATGTCAACGATCCCGGCAAGCTTATCCCTATCACATTCTATACGTCTTGCCAGTTCGTAGCATACATACTGCCCCTCAATCTCATCTCCATGAATACCCGTAACAATTGAAATTCTCTTCTTTTCTTGTTCCAATACTTTGACACTTGCATCATCAGGTATCAGCCTGTGCTTCAATATTTTTAATTCTTCATCAACCGGAAGCTCTGTCTTTGAGACTGTTTCTATAAGATCAATCATTTATTACCTCCTCTACAAGTACGTGAATCTCCTGTGTCTGCTCTGTAGAACCATAGAAATATCCCTGATTGATGGTGCAGTCATTCGCATCTCTCCCGTAGGAAATGGATATATAATGGTCATCCACCATGCAGTTGTTTGTGGGGTCTAATGCCACCCATTTTTCACCATCACACACCTCCACCCATGCATGGGATGCGCCTTCTCCGGACATCATTCCAACAACATATCTGCATGGAATATGTTCCATCCTCAAAAGCGTAAGTAAAATGTGTGCATAATCCTGACATACTCCTTTTCCACACTCCACGGCCTCTTCCGCCGTCGTTCTTACACCTGTCACACCTGGCTCATAGCTTAAGCTGTGAAAAACTATATTCATCATATGATATGCCCTGTCCACAATATCATTCGAGTTTTTGATAAAGTCACTTATGCCGATGAGGCTTCCCACATTTTTCTCATAAAAGCCCTTATCTCCGCACCGTTCATATATGCATTGTATTGCCGTACCCGGCTCCGTCAGTTTTGTGTGATAACGAAACATTCCAATTCTATGAGGTTCTTCAACAAACTGGTATATACCATCATATACATATGCAAGCCCGCTTACATCAACGGTAAATCTCATATGCGCCTTTTCAATCAAGCCATAAATGCATTTATTACCGAAAGAGTCCGTCTCCATTCCTCCCGAATATGATGGCTCAATATTCACATGCTGCTTATCAATTCTCTGTCTGTCGTTCTCCTTTGGAAAGCATCTTAAAGTAAAATGATGACGATTGACCGGCTCAGAAAATGACAGTTGCATACTGTAGTGATAATTCAATTTTCTCATTGTATCATCAACTCCCATCAGCCCGCCATCTTCTCACTCTCAACATCAAACAGCGACTCTATCTCCTCTACTACAAGGTCATAAGAAATATTTTCCATCTCAACCATATAATTGAGATGTGCCAATTTCATCGTATTATAGTTTATCCCTGTCCGTTCAATTCTTAAGTTTAACCGTTTCATTTCCCTCTTAAGCTCTATGGGATCCTCTTTCATTCTTGCATACAGATCGATTCTCTCAACCCTCTTTCCAAGCTTGATCATGCTTCTTACACGACCACTGTCAATATCATCATCTGCCATTCCCCAGAATGCAACGATGTTGTCCACCACCTTCTGAAGCTGCACTAAAGGAGCATCGGATAACTTTGCCTTGTTCATTGCATATACCGCCAACTGAATATAAGCAAGTGTCTCGCTTCCTATCTCCTCTCTGAGAACAATGGCATTATCATATGCCCTCATCAGATTTGCATAGATGGAATTGGGATCATTTTCATCAAAGCAGTATCTTGCAATGAAATCTTCCTTAGAAGTATAAATATTAGGAATATCCTGCCGTCTGCAGAATTCATCATAATCCTCATTCTTTACTTCTATCAGGGAATCAAACCGCTCTGCAAAGTATCTTAGTGTTGTATATACTCTCTCACTGTATCTGCCCAGCCAATATAGCTGGTCACTGTGTTCTACTGATAAAATCATAATCTCATCCTCCTTTTCTTTCACTCTTCCATTACCCATGTATCCTTGAATCCCCCTCCCTGAGAAGAATTGACAATAAATGAATCCGGATTTCTTGAAAATCTTGTAAGCCCGCTTTTCCATACCATAGGTTCATCCGCCATCAGAACAAAAGCTCTGAGATCCGCTTTTCTCGGAACGATCTCTCCCTTTTCAATGATATCAATATCCAGAAAATCAATAACCTCCTGGGCTATGAACCTTCTGGGCTCACTTTTTAGCATTGTAATAAATCTCTCCTTTTCCTCCCTTGTCATACTGCTGCCAAAGACCACGCCATATCCTCCTGCTTCCGCAACATCCTTAAGAACAAGCTTATCGAAGTTCTCAAGAACATATTGCATGTCTTCCTCATAAAATGGAAGATATGTAGGTGCATTATGAAGTATCGGCTCCTCAGAAAGATAATACTTGATCATCTTTGGCACAAAATAATATATTCCCTTGTCATCTGCAACACCATTACCCGGAGCATTGATAAGTGCCACATTTCCCTTTCTGTATATGTCATATATATGGGGAATTCCAATCACTGATTCGGGATTAAAGTTCATTGGATCCAGATATTCATCAGATATTCTCCGATAAACTGCACCCACTCTTTCCTTACGCCCCGAATAATCCACAAAATACAGATTATCATTTTCAACGACCAGTTCACTACCGGTAACCAGATGTGCCCCTGTCTGTTCTGCCAGATATGAGTGTTCAAAATAAGCCGCATTATATCTTCCCGGCGTGAGAATTACCGTATGCCCTCCTGTGTTCACATAGTCCATTGTTTTTCTTAACAGCTTTGCGTAATTCCGATTGTCGCATATAGCATTCTTTTCAAATGTGGCAGGGGAACTCCTTCTGCATATATCCCTGGCAATCATCGGATAGGATGCTCCCGATGGAATCCTCAGATTATCCTCAAGAATATACCATTCTCCATCCTTTTCCTGTACAAGATCGATTCCTGAAATATGTGTATATATCCCCTGTGGCGGACTTACACCTTCGCACTGGGCGAGATAGCCGCTGCCCATGTAGACAAATTCTTCAGGAAT
>CAMHMG010000156.1 GCA_946186175.1 uncultured Clostridia bacterium
CTTCTACGAATCTCGCAGTAAATGCGAGATTCTACCTTAACAGTTCAACTTTCCTTTCAATTATACTTCCAGCAAAGGAAACCGGAAGCAGCATAAGAATATAGAATATGACCAGTAGAAACAAACTCTCGGTCGTATTATAGTAAAGTCCTATATAATCCTTGGCTGTAAACATCAAATCCATCAGACTTATCGCAGAAAAAACACTTGTTTCCTTCAATAAAAAAATAATGTTCGCAATAATAGCCGGCACACTTATTGAAAATGCCTGTGGAAGTATTACCGATGTAAACAACTGTCCTTTTGTCATCCCAAGTGACAGGGCACTTTCTGTCTGAATAACAGGAACTGCCTCTAATCCGCTTCTAAAGCTCTCAGCCATATAGCTTCCGCCTAACAATCCAAGTCCCAATATACCGCAAACTTCCGCAGGTATCTTCACTCCGATCGCAGGAAGACCGTAGTATATGAAAAACAACTGTACCAACAGCGGCGTATTGCGGAATAATTCCACATAGCCTTTTACAAATCCGGTAAAAACCGGAACTTTGAAATACAATATAAATGCACTAAGTATTCCGATTATAAATGCTAATGCAATTCCAATCCAGCCTATCTTGATCGTTAAGAAAAAAGCTTTAATAAAATTGGGAAGATAAGAATTCAATACTTCAACATCCATAACATTCTCCTTAACGCTTCCTGTGATCAATATGTATGGCCCATTTATTTCCCAAATTCTGAATGATCTGGAAGATAACTATCAAAAGAACAACCGTGACTATCATAATATCCGTCTGCCATCTGTAATATCCGTACCTTACGGCTATATCACCAAGTCCGCCGCCACCGACTGTACCTGACATTGCGGAATATCCCAGCAAAAGGCCGGTCGTTATCGTAGCACCGGTGAAAAGCGATACTCTCGCCTCCACTAACAACACCTTGAATATTATCTGCAGATTACTTGCTCCCATCGCTTTTGCCGCCTCTATAACTCCGGCATCCACCTCATTTAATGAGGATTCCACTACTCTTGCAATATACGGAGCAGCACAGATTACAAGCGGTACTATAGTTGCCGTTGAACCATAACTTTGTCCGACAACAAGCCTTGTAAACGGAATAAGAAGTATAAGCAGTATCAAAAACGGGATACTTCTTATGATATTACAGATAAAATCACCTACTCCATAGACCACTCTGTTTGGTTTTAACCCTTCTTTTCTTGTTACATTTAAAATGATTCCAAACGGAAGTCCAAGAAGATATCCGAAAGCAGTTGAAACTAATGTCATATACAGGGTATCTTTGACCCCGACAAGTATCATTTCTATCACTTTACTGTCAAACATCTTCTCTCACCTCCGTTACTGACAATCCTCTCTCTTTCAAACTGTCTATTATACTGTTCTGAATTTCCTCCCCATCAGGAAGACCAAGTATCATTTCACCCACAGCCTTACCGCCTACATTCTTCGTGTTGGCCTTTAATATATTAACAGGTGTACCTACCTTTAAGATCAGATTGGCAATTACCGGTTCATAGGCCGAATTTTCCTCAAACACAATACGGATCCTTCTATCCTCATGAAGTCTTTCCATCGGAGAAAAACGAATTTTCCTATCAAAGATCAGTTCTTTTGCAGCATCCGTCTTTGGATCATTAAATATATCCTCAACCGGACCTTCCTCGACTAACACTCCGTTATCAATTATTGCTACTCTCTTACAGATTCGTGTGACTACCGACATCTGATGTGTGATAACCACTATAGTAATGTTTAATCTTTCATTAATCTCTTTTAAAAGATTAAGAATAGATTCTGTAGTCTGCGGATCAAGCGCACTCGTCGCTTCATCACACAGTAATATCTTCGGATTTGTGGCAAGTGCCCTCGCTATGGCGACTCTCTGTTTCTGGCCGCCCGATAGCTGTGAAGGGTATGCTTTTTCTTTCTCCTCAAGATTCACTGTCTTTAAGAGTTCTTTAGCTTTCTTTCTTGCCACTTTTTTCTTTTCGCCTGCTAATTCAAGCGGGAAGCAGACATTATCCAACACACTTTTTTGTTCCAACAGATTGAATCCTTGAAAGATCATGCCAATATCACTACGCTTTTTTCTAAGCTCTTTTTCACTTAGTAAAGCAAGATCAACACCATCAATAAGCACCTGTCCATCGGTAGGTTTTTCCAGAAAATTAATGGATCTTACCAAAGTACTTTTGCCTGCACCTGACATTCCGATTATTCCAAATATATCTCCCTTATCAATTGTGAGGTTGATATTGTCAAGTGCTTTGACTTCAATATCTTTTACCTTAAATTCTTTTGTAAGATTTTTGATCTCTATTTCACTCATATCTGCTCCCTGTTATATGTTTATCTTTTCAATTGCGAAACATTTCAAAAACCTATATTAAGTTGTGAATATTACATAGGATCCATAAGCTGACCGTTTGCGACCGCCGGTACTTAATGAGTGCTTTGCACGAATTTAGTACCGTTGCGCGAACAACCGAGCGAAAGCGTGTCAGCGTTGGAACTATTTAATATTCACAACCAAAAGATATAGTTAAAGTGTTTCGCAACTATATTTTTTATTCAAAGAACACAACTGCACCATCATAAGTATCTTCAATAAACTTCTTGATATCATCTGATCTAAGCACTGAAACCAATGCCTTGATCTTATCGCTGTTCTCATTTCCCTCTTTGACTGCAATGATATTCACATATGTCTGTGCTGCAATTGAATCACTTGACTCATATGCAATTGAATCTTTTCCAACAGAGTAACCTGCCTCTAAAGCATAGTTACCATTTAATACTACGTAAGCTACTTCATTTACCACTCTTGCTACCTGTGCAGCCTCAAGTTCTACAAACTCGATCTCATATGGATTTTCAACGATATCATTAACTGTTGCCTCGATTCCGGCACCATCCTTTAACTTAAGAAGTCCGTTATCCTGGAGAAGAAGTAAAGCTCTTGCCTCATTAGTTGTATCATTAGGTACGGCGATTGAATCACCTTTTTCAATATCATCTAAGCTCT
Source organism: uncultured Clostridia bacterium (assembly GCA_946186175.1). Lineage (GTDB taxonomy): Bacteria > Bacillota > Clostridia > Lachnospirales > Lachnospiraceae > CAG-590. The sequence continues at coordinate 3,058 of CAMHMG010000156.1, forward strand.
TCTTTGTTCCCGGATAGATTCCGAATGGCTCATAATGGATTCCGCCTGCATTTACAAGATGTGTTCCCTGCTCTTCATTGAAACTATTAAGATAAGGGATATGCTGGAAATAGTTTGCATCAAATTCATCTGACTCTACTACGAGGTTAGGCTGTACATAATCATCAAATTCAACAACGTCAAGCTTATATCCGTATCCTTCCAAAATTCCTGCTGCCTGTGCTAAGATCTCTGCGTGAGGTGTAGCTGAAGCTGCAATCTTGATTGTCTCACCATTACCCGGAACGATATCAAGCTCAGATGAATATGTTGAATCTGTTGAATCTGCAGTTTCCTCATTACCTGTTACGCCGCCCTCAACTACAAGAGTATCTTCATAGTCTTTACCATAAGTATCTAGAAGTGTTGCCTCATAATCTGCGTGGAAGAAGTTCTCCTCGCCAAGTGTCTTGATCTCATCATTGATCCAGTCAAGTAATGAGCTATTACCCTTTGAAACTGCAGGTGCTATTGTATCCTGACTTCCAAGTGATGGAATACCTACAACATATCCCTCATTCTCAAGTGCATAAGCAATAACCTCTGTATTATCATTAGCCCATGCAACACCTGATCCGTTTTCAAATGATGTCTTAGCTGTTGCATATGTATCGAACTTCTGAAGTTTGATATCAGGATAGTTCTCCTCTAAGTAAGTTTCAGCTGTTGTTCCTGATATTACGATAACCTGATCATCAGCTCCTACCTGATCAAGATCCTCGATCACCTTATCCTCAGGGGAAACAACGCCAAGTGCTACGTTCATATAAGGAAGTGCAAAGTCAACCTTCTCTGCTCTTTCATCTGTTACCGTGAAATTGGCAAGTACGATATCAACCTTACCTGTTTCAAGATACTCAACTCTGCTTGCTGCCTCAGTAGATACATAATTGATCTTAACCCCAAGATCTTTACCTATTCTCTCAGCAAAATATACATCATATCCCTGATAATCTCCGTTCTCATCTACAAATCCAAATGGATTCTTATCTGAGAAAACTCCGATATTAATTGTCCCGTCATCTTTGATCTCATCTAAAGTTCTGTACACTGCCTTCTCGTCTTTGTCTGCAGTTTCTTCTTTCTTACTTCCTGTGTCTGCTGTGCTGTTTGGCTTTGCACTGGCTGAACCACATCCTGTTAAAACTCCTATTCCTAAAGAAGTTGCAATAATACTTGCTGCGATTTTCTTAATAATTGATTTTCTCATAGTAATTCTCCTCTCTTTTTATAAATAAACCAAAAAAATAACCCGAGTTTTTCTCCCGGGCAAATGGTCATTATTATGATTCGGTATTACCGATCACTTCATCTGGATGCATGACAAGTCAGCCAGACATCCGACCATTTTACCTGCCCGGGAGTTTAGCATTCGACACATATTACAACAGCAACTTGAACAATATAAAGTCTTCATCTTGTCATTTCTCCTTTCACTATCGTTGTAAGGCGTTTGCTCCTTACAGGTCGTAATACTACCACACTTATTCATACTATGTCAATATGTATTATAGGATTTTATGTTTTTAACAAAAAAAGCAGGATTACTACCGCTATTTTTGTTAAAAACATTCCACCTTACAATATTTCTTACATGCCTCAACATACTTTCTATTACCTGAATGTGTCATCAGCTTAATTAGTTCATCATCCTGATTAATAATTCCAAATAATCTTTCAGAAAGCATAGGCTGCTTTAAACGTTCAATTAATTCAAATATATTTGTAATTGCATTATCTACCGTTTCCCTACTTGACTTACCTCTGACTTTATCACTTAATATTCTTCCCATAAAATCAATAACAGACCACAATGTAGCTGCATTATATTTACTCCACTTCTCTGAATATTCAGAAAGTTCAACACCTTTAAACACCTTCTCCAAATCCTTCATCTCACAGCCAATCTTTGAAAATGCATAATAATTCATAAAATCTATCGCCACTCTGTCAGACTTGATAAACTGGTTAACCAGGCCCACATCAATCTTCTCTGACATTTTTTCATATACATACAAGGTATTACTCAAATTTTCCCAGCCTCTCGTTGTGACTGGATCCATGTTTTTCTTATCATCAGAAACCACATATATATTACTGTGATTAGAATTAAGAAAATCAACAATTACAGGATGAAATTGCTTTTCCTTAGCAAACTCAAGAAAATCCTCTGCCTTAAACTCAACAGATAGTTTTCTCACTCTATCGGTAAGCGCAGCATCAAGACTTCTGGCACTCTTATTAGACTCCGGCGGATTACCTGCCAACACAATACACCATCCTTCGGGAAGCTTATACTCTCCGATGTTTTTCGTCTGTAAAAATGCCAACATAGTAGGTAAAATTGTCTCAGAAACACAGTTAAACTCGTCCAGCATAAGAATACCTTCCGTATGTCCTTTCTCACATTCCTTCATGACAGAAGCTATGATTTCCGACATAGTGAACTCTGTATACTTACAATCATCGAAAAAATCAAATATTCCTGATTCGCAACTATCATAATAACAACCATACTCTTTCATATGCTTAACAATACATATACTTCTGTCATGCATATTAAACCAGAATGGCTCCTGCCTGACATTAATAACCGGTGCAAAAGCTTCCATATTGGAAAAAGGTGAGCTTGAAAATTGATCAGATTTAAAATTGATCAATCGTGATCCTTCATAAATACTGACAATAGGAATATTGCGATGATCCAATAAAGCATCACTAAATGAAGCTGCATCTTCTATATCAACTTCATCTTCATCAAAATCATTATCTTCATATTCCTCATCTTCAGAGTCAAGCCAACTTTTGAGTGATGCAGCCGAAAATCCTTTAAGTTCCAATGATTTATCATCATTATTACCTGTGAGTATATTATGCAGATAACTTATAGCAATAAGACCTTCTTCTTCACTGTCAGCCTTGACCACTACATACTTTCCTATATCGCTCTTCTTAACATCCTCAAGTGAAGCAAACTGTGAAGCTCCTGCAAGAATATCTGCCTTAAGACAGCTCTTATCCATTGCCTCTGAAACATGAAGAAGCTTATACTCCTCAGGCAATCCACCGCTCTTAATTGAGCCGGTAAGAAGCTCAGGCATAGGTATCATAAGATTATTTTCCTTCATAAACAATCCTCCCGTAAAATATGATTTTCTATATCATATCTTATGAGAGGTTATTTTTTTGTTCATGTATAAATTTTTTCATTATTCTTTTAAATTCTGATTCTTATTCTTATATTCTTCAAGCGGCCATATAAATGCCAGACATTTGTATCTATTCATTACTCATCATCCTCTATTATCACTACTACAGTCACCGTTATAATCACCATTATCATCATTATTATTACCAGATCCATCATCTGTTTCGTCAGATAAATTCATGAAGGCATCAAGAAAAACAGATTTCCCATTGTAGCAATCAGGACTTACAAGTCCCTGACGGTGCCCCTCAGTTGTGAATACCTTCGTCTCCCCCGGACTTATATTCTGCCCGTTAAACATTATCGGCATCTCTTCTTCATTTTTTATAACAGCACATTGGATGTTATCAGACCAGCTATATGTTTCCATACTTCCAAATCCCATTGGAAAATATCTGAAATCAAGCCTGCAGTCATTATCTTCCTCAATTCCATATTTCATATATAGAACACTGTCCTGAAACATCCCGGAATGAAATTCGGGTATAACAACTCCCACATAATCTCCCAAATGATATGCAAGTTTATCTCCGGAATTAACGTTTGAAACCTCAATATATATTGCATCCTCATAAGCCTTCACAATATCAATCATTCTTGCATTATCCCTGTCCTCTATTTCTTTGAGCTCATGCTGTCCCTTCTCTATAAGGCCATTAACATACCTGACATACTCTTCCTCTTCAAAACCACCGATCTCAAGCTTTGCTGTCGTAGCAATGATCTTGTCAATGATATTGTCTGAATCGTCAGCCCTATGGGTCAACTTCTCTTTATATTCAGGAACAACATTAAAATATGTGTTTCTCCCCATATATTTTAAAGGGCAT
>CAMHMG010000157.1 GCA_946186175.1 uncultured Clostridia bacterium
GATGCGATTATTCGGAAATAACCAAGTATGAGTCAAATATGAACTCAAAACTTATATATGGGAAGGAAGATCTTCCCTTATCAGATATTTTTGAATATCTATTTGGCGAATATAGTCATAGCAAGGCAACAGATGATATTAAGGACCATATTAAAGATTTTTTGTATTTTTTACTTGATGTAGTAAAGAATAAGGATTTTCAAAATCAGAGGAAGAAGGTCAAAGAATTATTACATATTGTAATTCAAGATCCAATTCTTTCATATAGTACTACAGAAAAAATATTTAATATGCTAAGAATTTTTCAAAGACAAACGACTGCTTTTTATAATAACTATAAAGATATAGTGGAGCTGTCAGAGTTGTTTTCGATGTTATACAGAGGGATTACTTTGAGTAATAGCCGAATGATCGAAAAGAAGCAAGAGCACTTGATGGGCATTTATGAAATGGTAAACAGAATGACCAGTGAGATATTTGTCTTTGATGGTAATATAGAAGAGGCATATCAGTCAATGTTCACTCAGTTTGAGAATATTGGTATCGCAAGCGCATATATGCTTTCTTTCAAGGATATTATCAAGCATTACAGGTATGATGAATGGATACAGCCACAGTCTTTGAATCTTAAGGCATATGAAGTTGAGGGAGTCGTTGGTGTACTTTCAATTGAAGATGCTGAGGTATCCATTAATGATATTTTTGAAAATGAATATTTGCCGGATCACAGAGTAACGATGCTTCTTTCTCCTTTGTATTCATATGAAGAGGTATATGGAGTTTTACTTTGTGAAGTTGATTATACTAATTTGGATTGTATAACCCCTATAAGTATTCAATTATCTTCAGCTCTTAAATCACTTATTCTTATTGAAAAACAAAGAATGGTTCAAAGAGAGATTGAGAGTAATCTGAGAAGAATAGAAGAGAATAATAGTGTTTTAAATGAGATGTCCAAAAATGACGAGTTGACAGGAGTATATAACCGCAGAGGCTTTATTGAAAAAACTGAAAACCTTATCAAGGACAAAAAGAATCACGGAAAGACGGCGATGATATTCTATTCTGATATGGATAATCTTAAGATGATCAATAATGTTTATGGCCGTGAAGATGGAGATTTTGCACTCAAAGAGATTGCAAATATATTGTTAGATACCTTCAGGAGCTCAGATGTCGTAAGTCGTTTTGGTGGAGATGAATTTGTTTGTTTTGCGCTGGTGAATATAGATGGCAAGGGACCGGAAATGAAACAAAGAATAGAGATAATTACTGAAAATCATAATGCTCTGGCAAGGAAACCTTATGCGATAGAATTAAGCACCGGATATTGTGAGTTTGAGTGCAGAGAAGATGTTGATCTGTACAAATTGCTCGATATAGCAGATAAGATGTTATATGAGGAAAAACAGAAAAAGAAAAAATAAAATATAATTGCGAAACTCTTCTCATATATACAATTCAAAGAGTTTCGCAATTGTTTTTAATAAAATATTTTACATCTGCTCAGGGCAGTCAATGCCTAAGAGTGCAAGTGAATCTTTGAGTGTTCGCTTTGTCATTGATACGAGTTTAAGTCTTGCATTTCTTAACTGTTCGTCCTCAACGAGTACCTTGTCTGCATTATAAAATCTTGAGAAAGACTGAGCAACATCCATTGAAAATCGGGCTACTACTGAGGGTTCATATTTTTCTGCTGCATCTTTGACTACTTGTGGAAAACGATTGATTTCTTTAAGTAAAGTTATCGCAGGCTCATCAAGAATTTGACTGCATTCAATTTGTGTGTTTTCATCATATGATGTATTGCGCAGGATGCTTGCACAACGACAATATGTATACTGAACATAAGGACCTGTTTCACCATCAAAGTTAAGAACCTTATCCCATTTAAATGATACATCCTTGATTCTTTGATTATATAAATCGTTGAATAGGATAGCACCAACACCTACAATCTTTGCAACCTCATCCTTATCTTTAAGATCAGGATTCTTTTCAGCAATAATATCTTTAACCTTAGCAATTGCTTCCTTTAATATATCCTCAGCGTATATGATGTTGCCGCTTCTTGTGGAAAGTTTAGCTCCTTCAAGACTTACAAGACCATAAGGAATGTGAACCAGACTATCCTTAGCCCATCCATTTCCCAAAAGTTCGATTACTTTGAATACCTGTGCAAAGTGAAGTTTCTGTTCCTGCCCCGTAACATAGAGACATTTTTCAAAATTCCAACGTTCTTTTCTATATAACACAGCTGCCAGATCACGAGTTGCATATATCGTACTTCCGTCTTTTTTCATGATAAGACAAGGCGCCATATTATATTCATCAAGATCTACAATCTTAGCACCTTCGCTTTCCTTTAATAATCCTGCTTTGTTAAGACGTTCAACAACATCAGCGGTTTTATCGCGGTAGAAACTTTCTCCCATGAAGTGATCAAAATCCATACCGAGCAGTGAATAAGTTCCTTTGTATTCTTTGAGACTGATATCTACAAACCATTGCCAGATAGAGAGAGCCTCTTCATTCCCCTGTTCCATCTCGCTAAACCAATGACGTGCTTCATCATTTAAGGCATCATCTTTATCTGCTTCCTCATGAAATTTGACATACAGACGCATGAGCTCGGCAACGCCGTCACGTTCTACATCTTCTTTGTTTCCCCATTTCTTGTAGGCAACAATCAGTTTACCAAATTGTGTTCCCCAGTCACCTAAATGATTGATACGTTCGACTTTATATCCAAGCTTAGTATATATCTTATATAAGGAATTACCTATGATAGTAGTTCTTAAATGCCCAACATGAAAATTCTTGGCAACATTAGGTGAAGAGTAGTCAATACATATGGTTTTTCCTTTGCCGATGTCAGATGAACCGAAGTTGTCAACATCTGCAGTTTCCAACATTGATTTTACAAACATATCTTTCTTGATAAAAAAATTAATGTATGCGCCTTTTGTTTCGAGCTTTTCAAGTATATCGACATCACCAATTTTTTCAGCTATGTCTGCTGCTATGAGTGGAGGTGCTTTTCTAAGTGTCTTTGCTAATTGAAAGCAGGGAAATGCATAATCGCCCATATCTGCTTTGGGCGGAATTTCTAAAAGACCGGCTACTAAATCACGGTCTAACTCAGATGCCTTTGTAATTATGTCGATAATTTGTTCTTTCATTACTGGTTCCTCTTTTCTATGATTTTTTCTATCTTTTGATCGGGAAGGAGAATCTGACATTGGTGCCGGAAATTATATCCCCTTCTATCTGGACCTTTCCGTCCAATTGATAGATGGTTTCATGTAATTTGTGAAGGCCTGAATGCCAGGCAGCTCTGTCGAGATAATCTTCAGGAATACCAACACCGTTGTCATTGACATACACATCGATAAGTCTGCTGCTTATAAATATTTTAGCTGTAACTCTGTTAGCGTTGCTGTGCTTGAAAATGTTATTAAATATTTCACGGAGTATAGCAATGAGACGAACAGTTATTACAGGTGGAATATTTAATTCGTGCTCAGTGCAGTCACAGGAATAGTCGATCATACATTCAGGATGCATTCTTTTGTAAACGTCAATAAGTTTGTCAACCTGATCCCAAATTGGCTGTTTAGTGTCGACGTTGTAATTGAGCTTAAAGAGCACCTTGTCAATTGACTTGAGTATATTTTCTGAAGAATTGTGAAGCTCTGTAATTGTAACCATTGCACGTCCGACATCTGAGTGCAAAAGCCATTTTAACACTTCGAGTTTATTAATGTTAGATATTAATTCCTCCTTGACATTTCTGTTAAGAGAGTTGGCACAACGATATCTTTCATAATCCTCTAAGCGAAGCATATTATAATTGTGAGCAGAATTATCTTCCGTGTCTTCCTGTTCTATGAATTCTATTCCGGTATCGGTATCGTCTGACTCTGTGACCTGACTTTCCTTTTTTCCAATTAGAACAGTATGTATGCATTTACTTGCTTTAGAAAGCATTTCCACCTGTTCTTTATAAAATATAATGTCGTTTTCAAGTTGTCTGATACGATTATCCAGACTTTCCTTTGCGTCTTCTAACGCCTGAATTTGATCAGCTAATTGAGCTCCGCGGCTGATGGAAGCGCTTCTAAGGTCCGAAAGAGGAGAGAAGACATTGCGACGGTCTTCACCTTGATAAGTATATAGCTCACGTGTTTTTTGCAAAGTCTCTATCTGAACCTCTAATTCAAAAAGCTCGGTTTTTAATTTCTGTACCAATTCAAGGTTACTTAGGTAGGTCTTGTTAAAGTAATCTAAGGTCTTAGAATTGGCTTCTTCAATTATACTAAGTGGATTGTGTTCTTCGTTCGTCATTTTGCATCCTCATGTATATATTAGTACTAATGGTAACTGTTCAGGTAGAATCTCGCATTCACTGCGAGATTCGTAGAAAAATGTATATTTCACGATACGACAGGCATACTGGAAGGTGCGTAAGCACTATGCCTGTCGCGTATCTATGAAGCATAGCTGAATAGATACTACTAAAGTTTCTAAAAGTAATAATCATTATCTTTATATTTTCTTCTCTTGCGTCTCCTGCGTTTCTGATTATTGGTATAACGTTGTCTTCGCTCATTTTTTCTTCTTTCCTGAATTATCTTCTGTAATGCTGTAAGAAGAAGGACAAGTAGGATAATGCTTAATATAATTATGATTATATGAAGTAATGAGCTTTTTTTAGAAGTAGTGATATCAGTATCATTATCTTCTTTATTGGATTGTATTTGTGAAGATAATGAGTGAGAACCATTGGTTATTGAGGTTGCTCCAAGCTGTTCCCCGTTATAAAAGAATTCTATTTCTCCCAAAATGTTGTCAGATGCTCTATCAAAAAGATTGATTTGTTTTTCTATTTTAGTAGTATCAATAGATTTGTTGATAAGCATACAATAATTATTGTCCACGGTTAAATTGATAAGCTCATGGTTTAAGCTATTGTAATAATTGTCCAGAATATAATTGATATCTGTCTCATCATTTTCATCATTAGAGAATGAAAAATCTGATAGTGGATAGAAATACATATAGTTGTTAAAACAATAATTATAAAGAGCTTTTGAATCAGAAAACGTATATTTCAAACCATCACAGTCTAAAACAACACAGATAAGCTCTAAGCCGTCTTTTCTAGCAAATGTAACTAAAGTATTATTAGCGTCGGTTGTATATCCGTTCTTACCACCTTCGCAATATTCATAATAGTAAGGATTTGCGGGATTGATCATTTTTGTTCCGGTCCAAAGTGGTCTGGATTCATCAGTAAGATTAGTTGGAGGTATTGTGTAATTGACAGTTCCGGCTATTTCACGAAATTGATCATTATGGATTGCCGCACGCATGATAAGAGCCATATCATAAGCGGTTGTATAGTGATCGTCATCATGAAGACCATTAGGAGTAACAAAATGAGTGTGCTTACAACCTAATTCCTCCGCTTTCTTGTTCATCATTTTGGCAAAATTCTCAACATCACCGCCAACTAACTCCGCAAGTGCGTAGGCACACTCATTAGCAGAATTAACCATTGTTGCATACAAAAGATCTCTTATAGTCAACTGTTCTCCGACATCAAGACCGATGTTAGTACTTGAACGATCTATACCCCATATGGCATTCTGCGACATGGTAACTACCTGGTCAAGATTGAGGTTATGTTCAAGAGCGATCAGTACAGTCATTACCTTGGTAATACTAGCCGGATATTTTCCTACATCAGAATTCTTTTCATACAGAATCTGACCGGTTTCTGCGTCTATAACTATTGCAGCATCTGAAACTATATCCGGCTCTCTTGAAGGAGTATCAGGATATTCCGTTGTATCAGGATGCTCTGTGGTCTCATTACTATCATTCTCTGTTGCATTACAGGTAAATGATAATGAAAAACAGAGCAACACTATTAGAAATAATGCGGACCACTTTCTCATGTAGCGCAGCTCCTTGTATATATCAAATATCTCTGCTCATTTTATATTATATTAAAAGGGGTGTCAAGTTAGAGCAAAAGGGTATTAAGAGAGTTTAATTACAAAAGTAAACAGAACAGCACTAAGGTTTAAGTTACGCTCCTTAAGGAGCGTAACTTAAACCTTAGTGCATCATGTATATATGAAAGTAGAACTCATAGTAATAAAGGAGGATTAGGAATTGTCCTTATCCTCCTTGTGTATATTAGATATGAGAATTTAAATGCTGGCTAAAGTCTGTATGGCATCTTTCTTAATGATAAGAGTAAAGTGCTCAGAGAAATAATATGGCATCGCATAATTACCTTTGACTTTAGTGCCGTATTCACTGAGGAGATTACAAGTCTTCTGATAGCTTTCCGTATTGCCGGTATTATTATGGACTATCAGGTAATACAAATTATCAATAGGACTCTTATATAATGAATTGTCATCCTGATAAATAGATGAAACCATAGAGGCAGCTTTGCTGATGTCGTTGATGTTTTGGAATGAGAAGATGCGATAGTTTATAGCATCTATCTCTTTCTTTTTGTTTTTGTTTTTATCCTTCTGGTTGTCTGTACTCTTGGTAGCATTTTCCCGAAGCGAAGCAGAAAGAGGTATGAACCCTGAGTAATTACCGGATTCATTCTGTTTCTTGGCTTGTTCAATATTCTCAACAATATTGGTAAGAGTATCAAGCAATGAGGAAGTAGATTCTAATAAGGACAGTTCATCATTTTCAGAATCAGGCGTTTCATCTGATTCATCATCAACCTCAATATCAGTATATTTTGAAAAACGGGAAAAACGCGTATCAAGTTCTTCAGGATCCTCTACTTTGGTAATTATTAATATCAAGCATTCCGGTGAAATTGGTATGGCTTCAATCATTAATGGAATATCATTAGCTTCAAATCCTAGTTCTTCTGAAGCCTGTTCCATCATCTCTCGAAAAAGCTCCTTGGCTTTATCTGTTCCATATGCTAATTCATTAAGCATTAATTCTCTATCAGCTAGATCTGCTTTATTCAAAGTACAGCGAATCTGATTCTCGCTTAGGCGTTCTAATTTCATAGAATCATCTCCTTTTGTATCTTTATTATATAGTATATCG
>CAMHMG010000158.1 GCA_946186175.1 uncultured Clostridia bacterium
ATGAGCTTGGCGGTTATGAGATATATAATCCTGAATCGGTAGTTATGTGTATTGAAGAAGGTTATTTTGAAGGATACTGGGGCAAGACTTCTTCTTATCAGGTTATTACTGATAGATTAGAGCAGAATTTTGAGGGAATCAAAGATGATGTTGTCAGGATGCTGTCAGGGGAAGCAGTGGATGTTAATGTATCGAGTTATATGAATACCATGGATTCATTTAATACAAAAAATGATGTATTCACTTACCTGTTGCACCTTGGCTATCTTTCCTACAACAGGGATGAAAAAACCTGTCATATACCTAATCGTGAGATAAGACAGGAGTGGCTCAATGCAATTGAGCCTAATAAAGATTACAGGGTTACTAATGATATTATTAAGGCTTCTAAAGAGCTTTTGAATAAGACCATAGCAGAGGAGGCTGAGGCAGTTGCCAAGGCGCTCGATATATCCCATATCCATATAGCATCCAACAGAAGTTATAACAATGAAGATGTGCTTCAAAGTGCTATATACTTGGCGTACATTTATGCGTTAAATAAGTACACGGTCATAAGAGAGGCGACTGCCGGCAAAGGTTTTGCAGATGTGGTGTTTGTACCTTATACACCAGATCTTCCGGCAATGGTAATAGAACTCAAATCCAATAAGACTGCAGAGAGCGGATTAAAGCAGATAAAAGATAAGAAATATTATGAATCTCTTGAGCTTTACAAAGGTAATATGTTGCTTGTGGGCATTAACTATGACGAGAATACCAAGGAGCATAGCTGTGTGATAGAGAGGTATGTGAAGGAATAGAAGGGTAAAAGCTAAGAACAGAAAGGTGTTGTTCTATATGAAGCAGCCTGAGGACATGGGAAATAAATATTAATGATCAGGAACAGGAGAGAATCAGAGACATAGTGAGGTGATAGTGTATCATGAGATATTTCAACACAGAGGGATTGTGTAATCCTAATAAACATTATATGGTTGATATTATAGAACGTCTTATAGAGATTAGGAAAATGATCGATGCAGGAAAGTATTTTGTGATCAATCGCGGCAGACAGTATGGGAAGACGACCACATTAGTCGCTCTGCGAAAATCTCTTGTATCAGACCATGTTGTGCTTGGCTTGGATTTTCAGGGGATTGGCAATGCCGGATTCGCTTCGGAAGAGATATTTGTTCAAGAGTTTTGCGGACATATAATGAGAAGAAAGCAATTAATAGGCTTTATCCCTTCGGATATCGAGAATAAGCTTAATGAATATGCAATCACGGAAAAACCGATAGTAAGGTTGAGTGGTCTGTTTGGAGTTCTCAATGATTGGTGCGCAATGTCTGATAAGCCGATAGTTTTGATCATAGACGAGGTGGATAGTGCCACCAATAATCAGGTGTTTTTGGACTTTCTTGCACAGCTTAGGGATGGGTATTTGCTCAGAGAATCAGATGATATTCCAACTTTTCAATCAGTCATTCTTGCCGGAGTGACTGATGTGAAACATCTTAAGAGCAAGATTCGTGATGATGCCCAGAAACAGCTTCTTCTATATGGCTTTGTTAATGTTGTGAACAATAAGATGGTTGTGGCAAATAGAATCTTTGAAATGAGATTGTATCGTCAATTTGTCGGAGAAACTAAGTATGATAATCTGCTTCAGATGGCTGCATCAGAAAAGAATATATTCATAGAAGACGGAATGTTGAATGTGCCTAAGATAATGGAACATTTTATCAGTTCTCAGAAGATCATCAGAGGAGAAATGAATGAAAAATTCATAGAGGATGAGGGAAGAGAGAGCTTCCTGACATTTCTTTCACCCATTATTAGTGGAACAGGAACATATAGTATTGAAGAACAGACAAGAGACCACAGAAGAATGGATGTAATTATACATTACCTTGGAAAACGTTATGTAATCGAGCTTAAGATATGGCGTGGGGAGAGATATAACGAAGAGGGTGAGAAGCAGATTAGAGGATATTTGGATTATTTCGGACTCGAAACGGGATATATGTTGTCGTTTAATTTCAACAAAAACAAAGAACCGGGAGTTACGAGGCTTGATGTTGATGGGAAAGTGCTGTATGAGGGGATAGTGTGATCAGATGTCATTGTACAATAAAGATATGTAAGAAGGCAGTCGGTCTCTCTTTGTGATATACTATGTACATTAGAATATGAGAGATTAGCGTGCATAGAAGTACTGCGGGAGGAAATAGTTGTTGAGCCTGCCGAACAGGATATGGAGGTGTTTTGGATATGGGAACTTATCTGAATCCCGGAAATAGTGGATTTTATGAGATTTTGCAATCTGAATATGTAGACAAAACAGGTTTGATCAGTGTTGTGAATCAGACGATTGGGACAAAGAAGAAGCTGACCTGTATCAGCCGTCCCAGAAGGTTTGGTAAATCCTTTGCGGCACAAATGCTATGTGCATATTATGACAAGACATGTGATTCCTCGGCATTATTTGATAACCTGGTGATCGGAACTGACGACACATATAGAACACATTTGAATCAGTATGATGTATTGTATTTGGATATGACGCAGCTTATGGCTGATGCTGAGAGTGAAGATTTTATCTCGTTTGCAAGGAATAAGATAACGGACGAACTATCGGAAAGTTATCCAGCATTATCTGTGGATAGTTCTTTCTCGAAAACATTGGTGAATGCGGTTGAATTAACAGGTAACAAGATTATAATGATTATTGATGAGTGGGATGCTCCAATCCGGGAGAATCCAAAGATTGAACGGAGGTATCTGGAATTTCTAAGGATGCTTTTTAAGAGCAGCGGAACAACATCTAAGATTTTTGCGGCGGCGTATATGACAGGAATCCTGCCAATCAAGAAGGATGGTTCCCAGTCGGCTATATCGGATTTTCGGGAATATACGATGATCAAGCCGCGTATATACGGGGAATATGTCGGATTTACAGAAGATGAGGTTATTTCACTTTGTGGAAGGCACAATGTTGATTTTTCAATGATGAAGAAATGGTATGATGGATATACATTTAAGAGTATTGGTTCTATCTATAATCCTAATTCTGTTATGCAGGCAATTGATAATGATGATTTTGATTCATACTGGGTGGAAACCTCTGCTGCAGAGGGACTGATGGGATATATAAGTAAGGACTATAATGGACTGACACAGACCATTGCGGAATTGATCGGCGGTGTTGATGTCAGGGTTGATACAATAGGCTTTGCCAATGATCTGACAACCTTCAGAGGAAAGGATGATGTCCTAACGCTGCTCATACATCTAGGATATCTTGCGTATGATTCGGAGAAGCAGACTGCACGGATCCCGAATGAGGAGATTCGCATGGAATTTGCAAGATCTATCCGGGAGGTGAAGCATGAAGCAACCTTGAAGAGATTAGAAGAGTCGGATCGTCTGTTTGAAGATACGATTCATATGAATGAGGAGGCGGTTGCAGCACAGCTAGAGAAGATACATTCAGAAGAGACATCACCGATTCATTACAACCGGGAGGACAGCCTGCGCAGCGTGATAAAGCTGGCGTATTATGCATATCGGGACAATTACCTGCAATGGGAAGAACTCCCGTCAGGGGAAGGATATGCGGATGTGGTGTATCTGCCAAAGAAGGATTCGGGATATCCGGCATTGGTTATTGAGTTGAAATGGAATAAGTCTGCCGAGGGAGCGATTGAACAGATTCGTAAGAGAAAGTACCCGGAAAAACTTAAATGTTATGGCGGAGAGATTCTGTTGGTTGGAGTGAACTACGACAAGGATGCCGAACCGGGAAAAAGAAAGCATAGCTGTAGAATTGAGAAAGTTTAGCTTTGGTATAATGCATTATTGAAAAAATAATTAGTTGATTGTTTTATATACTTCAGATTTTAGCGCGATTATCCGATATACTTATTAATAGTGTATTCGATTCGCAGAAAGGATGTTTCTATGAATATAAAAACTTATGACATGGCTTTTGAAGAGGATAACATATGGTTTGTACATTATAAGTTTAATATATTATTCTGTTTTAATATTACGGTGGGACAGGTTGTTAAAACTATTCCCATTCCCGTTGAGGTGGCGGATTATAATGGACCGTATTTCATAGCTATAATTTATAATAAGGGAAAGATATATCTCATGCCGTGGAATGAGGGTAATTTGTTTATATATGATATAGGTGATGACTCTTATGAATCAATAAAAGTTCCATTAGAGAGAATACCGTATGCGACTGGCTTTTTTTTCAATCATGATGATTTGTATATAGTACCATGTGCTTCAACAGAAATATTGAAACTAAACCATATAAACAATCAATTGGATAAAGTTGTGGATTTGAAAAATTATATATCGAACACATGGACATATGGTGGAAGCGTAGAACACATGGAAAATGGTGTATATGCTATTAGTATGGTAAACAGTTCGGAAATATTGATTTTTGATTCGAATGAAGAGAAAGTTTCAAAAATTTCAATTGTTGATGATGAAATAGGGGAATCAAGAATTGTTTATGTAAAACCATATATCTATATGTCAACCAGCGGTAAGAATAGGAGTAAAGTTAGAATAATAAATCCTAAAACAGGAGAAGTGATTAAAGAAATAGAAAAAAAGAATAATAATAATTCGGAAATATGGTCAGTCTTTGATAAGTATATTTTGATTGATTATGACGAATTAAAAATATATGACATATATGATTATAAACTCAATTATATTGGAGAGATGAATTATCTTGATTATGAAAATGAGTTGCACAAACCTGTTGAATTAACTAGAGGAATATGGAAACAAAATCATGTAGGAGTAACGGCATTATTTAACAATTGTGATTGTAGCATTTCCATTTTCAAAGATGGTAGCTTTGAGAACAAAGAAACGTTTTGCTTAAAGGGAGATGAGGCTGTTATTAAAAGAGTGTTAAAAGAACATATGACACATGGTTTAAGGGAAGCAGATGATTATAAACTGCAAGATATGTTAGATATAATAATTGAAAAATAATAAAATTATTTATTTTTAAGGAAAGGAGTAGATGATAATAAGTCATATTATTGTCATCATAGGAAACGAATGTATAAAAAAATACCATTATTTAAAGTTTATATGGCAGAGGAAATTGATGCACCACTTTTGGAGGTGTTACATAGTGGATGGATAGGTGAGGGGCCTAAGGTAGAGAAATTTGAGGAAAACCTAAAAAACTATTTTGGTAATCCGTACCTGTCAACTGTTAATAACGGCACTGCCGCATTACATTTGGCATATCATATGGCGTTATATCCTGACGGACCAAAGACAAGTCATGTAGATACTAATGCCGAAATTATTACCACGGCGATTACTTGTACAGCCACCAATACTCCGATTATCAATAATGGGGCGAAGCTTGTGTGGGCTGATGTGGATCCGTTAACCGGTAATATTGACCCTAAGGATATTGAAAGGAAGATAAGCAAGAATACAAAGGCGATAGCAATGGTTCATTGGGGTGGAAATCCGTGCCTTATAGATGAAATCAATGAGATAGCACACAAGTATAATATTAAGACGGTGGAAGATGCGGCACATGGAATCGGTATGTGGTATAAAAATAAACCGGTTGGCAATGCCAGCGATTACACATGTATATCCTTACAAGCCATAAAGAGTATTACCAGTGTTGATGGAGGTATATTGATGATGAAGGATCAGAAGTCCTATGATCGTGCTATGTTACTTCGCTGGTATGGAATTGATCGTACAAGAAAAGAAGGTGTAGATCTTAGATGCGAGATTGATGTAGAGGAAGCGGGTTACAAATTCCATATGAATGATGTTGCTGCAATTATTGGTGATACTAACTTCAAGCATCTTAATGAGATTGTGAATAGACATAGAGAGAATGCTGAGTATTATGATGAGGTTTTTGCAGATTGTGACAGAATAACTGTAGCCCCGGAGAATCCTGACGGAAAGAGTTCATATTGGTTATATACTATCCATGTTCCAAATAGAGATGATGTAATGAAAAAGCTCAATGAAGCTGGAATAATGGCATCAAAGGTTCATTCAAGAAATGATACTCATAGTATGTTTAATGAATATCGCACCGAGCTTCCAAATAGTGAGAAATTCAATGCTACACACTTGTGCATTCCTGTTGGTTGGTGGGTGACAGATGAAGATAGGGAGTATATTGCGGAAACGGTAATAAAGAGTGTAGAGGGGTAAATAAGAAATTAATTATCATAATGATACATGTGTAGGAGGTATTTTTGATGGAAAGGTCATGTTATGCTGTTGGGGGAAGGGTAAATTTTAATCATGATTCAATTAGTTTGTGCCATGGCATGGAAATCGGCGATAGAACAATATGGAAGTATGGTGATGAACAAGATTTCACAGTGTCATATTATAACCAGATAATTAATGAGATTCAAAAAGCAAATAATGAAGTAAATCCATTATGCTCGGGGTGTAGCAATCTTGTATATGGTCAAGAGAAGCCAAAACTGATAGATATTATTACTATTTGTTCAGTTTTTTATTGTCAGAATAGATGTGTGTATTGTGGTTGTTATTCTGGAAGTAAAAAAAGGTTATATGATCCATTGCCTATTATACGCGACTTCATTAAAGAAGGGATGGTTTCGGACAATTGTTTATTTGATTGGGGTGGAGGAGAACCAACAATTTCTGAAGGTTTTGAAGAAATTTATTCTTTTTTAATAAACGCTAACTATATGCAGAGAGTAAATACAAATGCAATTAAAATTAGTCCTGTTGTTTTCAATAATTTAAATGATAATTTAGTATCCCTTAGAATTTCTTTAGATGCTGGTAATGAGGAGACTTTTTTTGCAACGAAAGGACGAGATTTATTTAAACAAGTGGTTGATAATGTCATTGCATATCGTAGTAAGACAGAGAATATCTTATTGAAATATGTTATTACAAATACTAATTCAAATAAAAAATCAATTGAAGATTTTATCAATTTGGCAGTTGAAAACGATATTAAAGCTATTTGTATTGATACTGAAATGCTATCATTTGGATATGAGCCTTATAAAGGTATGCTATTTCTTGGAGAAAAAGAGTTGGA
>CAMHMG010000159.1 GCA_946186175.1 uncultured Clostridia bacterium
GCGAAGCGTAACGTCATTTCGACCTCGCATCATTATATTATAGCAATTATTGTGCGTAAATGCTACATAAAATATTATAATGAAAAAAATTATTGTATGTTATAATCTCATTTGTTATACTATACCCTGTATAATACCGAATATAACACATTATTAAGAGGACCTAATAAATGCAGGAAAAAAAGGGATTTTTAGACAACTTCACACTTAAGCTGATAGCTATCATTACAATGACAATAGATCATATCGGATATATTTTTCTGGCAAACAGCGGAAACAATTACTTAATATCCCGTGCTATCGGACGAATTGCATTTCCGATATTCTGCTTTCTTATCGTTGAAGGATTTCATCATACGAAAAGCCCCATTAATTATCTGATCAGGCTTTTACTATTTGCATTAATATCCGAAGTTCCCTTTGATCTGGCTTTCTTTAACAATATTTTCGATCCTGCACACCAGAATGTATTTTTCACACTTGCAATAGGTCTTGCATGTCTGTTCTGCTTAGAAGAAATGAAGACCAAACGATGGTTTTCCATATTATTAGTTATTCTATTTGCAGTGTCATATTTTATACACTGCGACTACGGTCCGGGAGGCGTGCTATTGATTTGTACCTTTTATTTTACCGGCCAATCAAGAGATAAGTTCTGGATGCAGCTCATTTTATGTGGCCTGATATTCTATCTGTTCTTTGGTGCTGCCGAGTTATTTGGTTTAATAGCGATATTGCTAATATTTTTATATAACGGAAAACGGGGATACAACAAAATGCAGTGGGTCTTCTATCTCTACTACCCACTGCACCTGTTGATCCTTCACGCTATATACCTGCAGGCATAACACCTGCAGGTTTCTTTTTTCATTACTTTATCATAAATCCCTATCCACAATATTTCCATGATATTAAGAAGTTGTTTAACTTGTGCTAAATATTTCCCCCAACCTTTTCCGCAAGCTTTGACAGCTCCTCCATATCCGCTTTGCCCGGCTCCCATCCGACATTAACAGTATCTCCCTTGTATCGCGGTATCATATGCATATGAAAATGGAAGACCGTCTGCCCTGCAATAGTACCGTTATTCTGTACGATATTAAGACCTTCAAGATTAAGCTCTTTCTTAAGGTTTCCTGCAACCTTTGTCGCTAAGACAAACAATTTACTTGCAACCTCCTCACTCATTTCATATACATCATCGAAATGCTCCTTAGGAACAATAAGACAATGTCCCTTGCTTGCAGGTGCGATATCAAAAAACACTCTGAAATCAGCATCCTCATAAATTGTTGTTGATGGAATCTCTCCACCAGCTATTTTGCAAAAAATGCAATCATCTTTCTTCATTGTAGGTGACCTCCTAAAAAATCAAACTTTATATTCAGTACCGCCGAGACTGCTTTCCACAAGTCCTCCATTGCCATAGGTAAGACCGGCATAGACTTTCTCACTCGACTGCATGACAGGACCATCTGTATCAGTATCCGCAATCTGCTTAAAGCTTTCGTGATACTTTTCAAGCATGATTATCACCCTGTCAATGTCCTGAGGTTTTCTCTTAATCTTGGAATTGATTATCTGCTTATTAAAGTAAATATACACCGCATACACATCCTTAGAAACCTCATTATCAAGATTAAGTATATTCATAAGCTCGATCTGTGTCAATGATGCTTTGTCAAGATCCTCACAATAAATATCAATATCACCGGCACTATATGCCTCAAGGCTTTCTTTAAGCCACTGTATCTCCATCTCTAACATGACAACCGCAAGCTCGCCGACCCCCGCCTGCGTTATACGCATCTTATATACATTCATCTCTTCGTTACTCATATCCCCGGCCTCTCCTTCTCTCCTGTTTTAGGCTATTGCGAAACTAATTAATAATTGTATATTGCGCTGTACATATATTCAGATTCTATAAGCAGACCCTTTGTGCTCGCCGGTACTTAATGAGTGCTATGCACGAATTTTGTACCGCTGCGTGAACAACGAAGCGAAAGCATGTCTGCGTTAGAACTGAATTATATGTACAAAAGCATTAAACAAAAACATTGTTTCGCAATTGCCTAATTATTTTTATCTCTGGAATAATTGCAGAAGTCCTTCCGGTCTTGCATTAGACTTTGTAAGCATCTGCAATGCACTCTGCGATAATACATTCTGTAATGTATATTCGGTTATCTCCTCAGCCATATCTGTATCCTGAATACGTGAAACTGCACTTGTAAGGTTCTCATTAGCAGTATCAAGATTGTTGATAGTATGGTCAAGTCTGTTCTGATATGCACCGAGAGACGATCTTATCCCTGATATCTTAGCAACTGCGGCATCAAGTTTATCAACTGCATCCATTGCATATTTATGAGTATAAATGTTAATATTATTAATCTCTAATGCTTCAGATGTTGTCTTATTGATATTGACATTAAACGTCTGTCCTTCATTATTACCAATCTGTAAGACCATAGGACCTGCAGAAAGAACCTTAATATTAATATCACCTGCAGGATCACGATCTGGATCTACATCATATACCATCTTAAATCCATTCTTATCTGTAACTGTTATTCTGTTACCATCTGCAGATATGGTCGCCGTATCGCTAAACCCCTTTCTCTTGCCACTCTCTGTTGCAAAGTCAACAGTTGCATCCGTACCGTTATACTCTGTTCCATCAACACCAAGAAGACCTTTGAGGTTATCAGATGCATCAAGCTTAATGTATTGACCACTACCGTATTCGACAGTCTTAACCTGACCACTAGTTAGATTGACATCTATCCCCACCTTACCGGCAGCATCACGAATGCGTTCATTTACTTCAGTTCCTGTCATCCCCTCATAAATTGCTATTTCAAGTCCATTAATTGAAAGTGTGCCTGCCTGCTCTTTAGTAATAACAGCAGTATCCGGGAGCACAGTGATATTAGTCATTGCCTGCGTACCTTTACCCGTAACATTGACAGCATAATCGCCGGGCTCAATATCACCGCCTATCTCAACAATTGAGAGTGAATCATTATCTGTATATCCTTTCTTGTTAAGCTCGCCATTTAATAATTTTCTTCCGTTAAATTCAGTAGTTTCCGATATACGGTCAAGCTCATCCTTAAGCTGTTCAATCTCAGCCTGTATCGCATCCCTGTCAGTCTCATCCAAAGTCTCATTTGCAGCTTTGATCGCCAATTCACGCATTCTTGCCAAAACCGAATGTGACTCATCTAAAGCACCCTCTGCAGTCTGAATAAGAGAAATACCATCATTGGAATTATCAACGGCTCTGTCAAGACCTCTGATCTGTGCTGTCATTCTCTGTGAGATCGCCTTAGAAGCCGGCGCATCAGACGACTTATTGATCTTATATCCGGAAGATAATCTCTCCATTGATTTTGTAAGATTCTTGTTAATAGTATTCAAATTATTACTGGCAGTAAATGCCAAAGCATTATGATTAAGTCTCATATCAGTCACCCCATTCTTTTACGTTTTGTCATATGTTTCATATGTTATACTTCGGCAACAACGCCCATCAACTTAATAGCCGTCAGTAATTGTTTTGCAACTCTGTATAATTTTGAGGTTTCGATGTTCTCATTTTCGTTCACGTACTGAACAGGCTTTGTTCCGTCAAGTCGAAGATCCCTGACCTCCATACCTGCCTTTGCAAGTGCCGAACGCAGGGTAAGCTCATTATCCTCTAATATATGCTGGCCGATTTCCTCCTCGGTCACAATATATCCTTCTGCCTGACTGCCCGAAACATGAACAAAAGCTTCTAATGCCCCATATCTCTGTGTATCCATAGAGGCTCTGATCTCCCCTGCACTACTTCCGTCACGCAGGATAGAGACCTTCATGATACTGACTTCATCTCCGATCACAAGCGGCACCGAAAATGCATCCTGCTCAACTGCACGGAGCGCGATCGGCATACCTGCATTAAGATATTTCAACGACTGGATATCCTTAGCCGTTATCGTACCGTCATCCTCCTTCTCATGCACAGCGGAAGATATAGCTGCCCGAAGATTCTCCATACCATACATCACCTCTTCTTTGCTTTCAAGATTGTCAAGTATTTTCCCCTCATGCTCCGTTATCTCGCTTCTCTTCTCCCTGCTAAGCCCACTCTTGATATCTCTTATCATTCCATAAATACCATTCTCGCCATACATTACCTGATTAGCTGCGATTATGTTAGTGACAGTAGACGGCATTTCATTCGCCTCTAACATAGTAGCAACCTCTTCTTCATATGAGATAGCTTCCTTAAGTCTGTCCGAGATCTCCTCGCTTACATCTAACTGACCGGTTTCCGTATAACCGGCTTTCATTAAGTCATTAAACTCTTCAAGCTTCATATTACCGTAATCCACCTCTGAAAGATTTCTAAGGGTGGTTGGATGAATATGCCGTAAAATGCTTCCGGTCAACGTATCATTATATGCCGTGTTGATCTGATCAAGAATACTCTTTGTATCGGTATTGACATTAATTCTCTCTCCAAAATCATCACCGATCGATACATCCATGCCTCTTACACGCCTGCTCTTATCAGCCGCAAAGAGATTATTAAGCGTCACCTCCTGACCATTTCTTATTACAGCTCCTATATCTTTGCCATGACTCTTCTCTACTTTATCAAGAAGCCTGTAAATGCCTATAAAGCTTGTTCGTTCTTCCTTTGTAATTCCGTCTGTCTTATCAAGCTGATATAAGAATTCCGAAAATCTCTGTTCGTCGGTAACACCTCTTATCTCCCGCTGCTGTCTTATCTCCTGATTGAGACCGTCAATAGTCATGTTAAGAGGATTCTTATTCTCTCGTATAAGGTTCAAAACTATTTGTGGAGTGAGAGTTTCAAACATCTGCTGTACCTTTGCATCAACTGATTTGACATTTGCAATATTGACGGCACTAAGTTCCATCTCATTATGTGCAAGTATCCTTATCGCTCTCTGATTCTCCTGATTGCGGTCAAGATTCATATCTCTTAATATATCATCTACATTGCGGAACGCATCATTAATGGAATCTCCCATATCCTGTCTCGGCTTAGTCAGCATAGTTTCATATGTCTGCCCAGCCATAGTCATCTTCATATGATTAGCACTTTCATAAAGACCGCCAACAGTGATATTCGGACGTCTTATGACCTCCCCTAACGCATATACCGGAAGAGATTTCAAACTTTCAGTCTCTTTGAGGGTCTCTTTTAACAGATCTAAATCTTTAGGTATATCATGAAGGTCATTAGAGGACACAACGTTCTCATAAATAGAATTCTCTTGATTTCTGAGCATTTCCACCAACTGTGAAACAGGTCTTGCATCTATATTAAAATCCTGTCTGACAAGACGATTTGCAGCCTCAAGTGTCATCGAAAGACGTATCTCTTCTAACTGACGCCTTGTAGTTACCGCCATAGGACTGTTAGATAACATCTGACCGGTTCCCTCTGCATCATTATCGGTGGTATCTATTCCGCTCAAAGACAGACTTGCCCCTTCAACACCGGTGTTGACAGGTGTTCTCATCCTCTTGACATCAACATTTCTCATGGAACTGTTATAAAGGTATGAGATAGTAAGAGGCTTGCCCTGACTGACTGCCATATCAACAGTTCGCGCAGTAATCGCCTGTACCTTCTCAACAAGCTGTGATGCCCTGTCATGTAAGGTGGAACCCGATATCCTTGCATCTCCCGGCGCATTGCCCATTGAGATCTGCTCTATAATATTAGCTTCAAGCTGTGCGTCCTGAATCCCTCTCTGATTGAGAGAATTAACAGACATATACATTCTAAGCGAATCCACTGTTACAGGAAGTTCGTGCTTTAACATAAACTGCGCACCTGAAATACTCTGGTCTGTCACAGTCATCCCCGCCGACTCTATTATACCTGTAACCTGTGGGTATATATCATTCCAAACCTGTTCGTTAAGGGGCACTTCTTTGGAAGGACTGCCCTCATTAACACTGTTTTTTGCAAGTTCAAGATTATCAATGGACAGACTGAGATTATTCTTAATCAGATATATCATCTGTTCATCTGACACATTAATGCTGTCCTCAGATGGTACTGCATTGCCAACCGCAGCAGCACGCGCCGCCTTAAGAGCCGGAACCTTAACTACATATCCCTCACTGTTGAGTCTGTTCACTCCCGGAGTATATGTATCATTTACTGAATTATTACTGCTATCATAACCTGCAACCGCCTCACTTGACAGTGTTTGCGAATTAGCATTATCATTACCTGCAACCATTGAAGATCTCAATTTGCCAATAGTCTCCTTGACTATATCACCAATCTGATCGTTAACTTCCTGTTGATGCTCACCTGATCGTATTGTTATTACCATTCCCATCAGGTCAGACAAGGTGGAATTAGTCACATCTATCTGCATCATTCGAAGCTTTGCTATTTCTTCCGTAGAAAGATTCCTTAAAATCTCCTTTTGATTCTCCTTAGCCTCTTTCTCATCTAATGCACCGTCAAGGTTGTCCTTGATCATTTCGGAGAACTGCTCTGTACTGGTCATAACCTGTGCGCTTGTTGCAGCACCAAACGGAGATGCTTCTCCGGAAGCCCTGATTCCCATTACCTTAAGGGAAACCTGCTTCACATCAGCATCCTGAATCTTTAAATATATTGTATCTCCCGGCTTTGCGTCATTTAAATCCGTTGTCGCTTTGGTCTTTATCTTAACACCGTTTAAATCAAGTATCGGCTCCTTGCCTCCCTGAATAAGAGTGCACTCAAGAATATCTCCTATACTGTTTCCCTTAAGAAGACCGTTAGAATTCCCATTCTGTGTATTCATAGAAACACCGCCTCCGGCTTTTGTATTTCCCATCATCGAATTGCCAATCTGATAATCCATTATGCCACCTCTTTCATAGTAAACGACTATGCTAAGCTCATCCGTCGCCCTTTAGGCTCGGATTCGCTAAGCGCCGCTGTATACATGACCGTAGAACTCATCTGCGCTCTTCGAGCT
>CAMHMG010000160.1 GCA_946186175.1 uncultured Clostridia bacterium
GATGATTGGATAGATGATTCTGTTATTGATGAGCTTAAGAAAGAAGAAGAAAAAGCCGGTATTAAAATAACCAGTGTCACTCCTTTGCGTATTATGACTCATAGTCTGTTGAAATTTGTATATGGCAAAGAAGCAGATGATCCTGATACTGTAGATGACTATAAGGAGGCTTTAGATGATAGTGCAGGTCTAAGGTCATTTAAGACAGGATATAATTCAATAAGAGTATTGTTCTGGATAATATATATATTGGATATAGTTGTGATGGTTCTTACCATTGTGGCATTTATAATCGGATGGAATAAATTAATTCCAACTATACTTAATTCGGTATATGCCTTATTAGCAACGATATTGTTTGGTGTTTTAAGGTTTGGGTTGATAAACATAATAGTAAAGAAGATTTTCGATACTGTATTTAGTAGTTATGGTGTAGTTTCTAATCTGATTAATACAAAGCAGATTACAAAGATGTATGTAAAATTATTAAGTAATCTTTATGCTGCCGGATTTTTGATAGCATTTCTGGCTGCTTTGATACTTTTGATTTTCAGTATTGTATGCATTTTTGTTGGAGGATCATCATCAGGGCATGTTATATCCGGAGATAACAGATCACCGTTCTATCCGGAACAGGCACCGTTTTCTCCGGAGCCATCACCATTTTCGCCGGAGCCGGCACCGTTTTCTCCGGAACCATCACCGTTTGGCTCGATGCCGCAACCGTCACCTCAGCCTATGCCGCAGCCGGTACCGCAACCGATGCCACAGCCGGTACCACAGCCTATGCCGCAGCCTATGCCGCAGCCAGTACCGCAACCGATGCCGCAACAGTTTAATCCAACACCGGTTGCTTCTGCCGGCAAGGTTTTGTGCACGAAGGGTGTTGCTGCGGGGCAGGGATATAAACTTCCGGTTGATAGAAAAGTGGTGGTGGGCAGGAGTCCGTCAAAGGCTAATCTTGTTATTAATTATCAAAATATAAGTAATGTACACTGCAGTATTAGATATAATGCAATGCGTAATACGTATATTATTAATGATCATTCAACGAACGGAACATTTGTTAATGGAGTGAAACTACCATCAAATATGCCGGTAGAATATCCTGCAGGAACAGTTTTAGTTTTGGCAGATGGCGCCAACGAGATAACATTGGGCTAGAAAGTTCCTTTAACAGAACCATATGTGACTTGTGGGTTTTGCAAACGCTTATTTATACTAATGATTGGGAGAAACGGTTATGAACGGAAAAAAGAAATTAGCAGGCTGGCAATTTGGTGTTTTGATAGGATTACTGATATTAATGTTGAGCACTATGTTCATGCCATTGTTTAGCGTTGATGGTAAAATTGTTGAAGGAACAGTTAAAGCCATTAATAAGAGTCTTGGAGAATCCCTTGTGGATCTGATAAAGCTTTTGAAAGATGATACATCACCCGTATTGAAAAAATGGATGCTGGATGAAATTAAAAAGAACCTTGAAAAAGAGGGAATCGATATATCAGATTTGTCTGTGTTAGGGTACAGTGAAAGTGACTTAGAGGAAATAATAGATGAATATATTGATGAAGCTCTTGATGAAGAATTTAATGTTGAGAATGAAGATTTTGATGATTTCGATATTGTAGTGTATCTTGAAAACGTATTTGATATAAGTGTTGAAAGAACAGAAAAAGGATATGAGAAATTTATCAAATATATTGAAAAAGAAAAGAACATCAAGTTAACTAATATTTCTCCGTTTTATATCATGACAAAGAGTTTTAGCAATTTTCTCGGCTTAGAAAACGGTAAGACTGAAAAAAGAGAAGAAGATAAAGAAAGCTCTGATAATACAACAGATGAGTCAAAGAAAGCCAATAGAAAGGAACAATTTAATTCGTTAGAAAAAGTATATAATTCAATCAGATTGATATTGATTGTTATATATTCATTATGTCTTGTTGTTTTAATATTGACAATAGTGGGCTTTACTGCAAGCTGGTCAAAGACTATTCCGGCTGCATTAGATATGATATACGGTACTTTTGCAATTGTAATGTTGATTGTAATAAGAGGTACGGTATCTGATATTTTTAATAGTGTTCTGGAAATATTTAAAGCATTGCTAGGATATGAAATAGCTAATTTAATTAATGAAGGATTAAATATAGGATTAGGAACGACCGATATTGATCTGTCGCAAGAAATAATAGATTCAGTAAATAAGGTTTTTTCTGAATTTCAGGTAAAAGTTTTCGATGTATCAGAATTTTCTTCTTCATTGATCAGTTTCGGAGTTGTAACAGCATTGATCGTTGCAATCATACTGGTAGTTTTCTCGTTGATAACCATCTTTGTGGGCGGTAAGAAATTATACGTTGACAGGTATATGTCTGATGGTGAAACAGGCGGAGGCTTTCCTATAGATAACACACAAATACCGCCAACATCGATAAATCCGGGACCTCAACAACAATTCGTGCAGCAGCCTGTGATGCCACAGCGACCTGTGATGCCACAACAGCCTGTGATGCCACAGCAGCCCGTGATGCCACAGCAGCCTGTAATGCCACAACAGTCTGTCATGCAGCAACAACATTTGATGCCACAGCAACCTATGATGCAGCAACAACCTGTTATACAGCAACAGCATGTAATGCAACAGGGATTTCAGACACCTCAGAATGCGGTTGGAAAAGTCGTATGTTCAAAGGGGGCTGCTTATGGACAAGGGCTTCAGCTTCCTTCTGATAGAAAGCTGGTTATAGGTAAGAGTCCTTCAAAGGCTAATCTTGTTATTAATTATCAAAAAGTAAGTAATGTACATTGCAGTATAAGATATAATGCTGCACGCAATACATACGTTGTAAAGGATCATTCTACTAACGGTACATTTGTCAACGGAATGAGAATGGCTAAGGACGTAGCTGTGGAATTACCTGCGGGAACTATTCTTTCTTTAGCAGATGGGAATAATCAGATTACATTAGGATAAGGATGGTAGTTTAAATGAATAATATGCCATTAGGTGTTATCACCGTAATATCAGGAGAATTAAAGGGGTCACAATATTTTGTGGCAGACGGACAGACAATGGTTATTGGACGTAGTAAGGATTCCAATATTGTTATGCCGCTCAGTTATAGCCATGTCAGCAGACATCATTGTACAATTGCATATGATGGGGTTAATGGAAAATTCTATGTTGTAGATACTTCATCAACAGGAGTATATAACTCTAATGGTCATCATATGAAATCAGAGGGCTATGTCAGTGCCGGTTCGATTCTTTGGATAGGTGATAACAAATGTATGATTCAACTATCGATTGTTACTGATTATCAGGTTGATAATACACCGGCTGACAATGGTTCTTATGGCAGAAATCAGGTTGGAAATGCACCGGCTGACAATGGTTCTTATGACAGGAATCAGGTTGGAAATATACCGGCTGATAATGGCTCATATGACGGATATAGTGCAGGTAGTAATTATAGTGGAAATGGTCGTGGACGTCGAGGTGCTTCAGGGGGAAGAAGGCTGAAGAAAGAGAATAAGGCATTAACATTTACTGTTATATTTGCGGCATTACTGATCGTATGTTGTATAGCTGGTGGACTTATATACAGAATGAATTCTGCAGTTGACGAAATGCAACAGGCATTTATGCCAACAGGTGGATTGTACAGAGATGATAAACCGGTTGATAGTGCGGAAATTAGTCAGGAAGAACAGGAAGAGAGAACACGTTACAACGAAGAATATGAAGAAAATCAAACAACAGATGATCAATTATTAATTAATAATGCACCTGAATTCTATTATTACACACAACTTAATCAGGATGAGAAAGAGATATATGACTGCATTTATAAACTGGCACATAATCCTACGGATGCTAACTATTCTGTTGAGTATCATAGTAATATCAATCCTCAAAGCACCGAATTCAATGATATGGTCGGGAAGGTGGAATATTGTGTGAATTATGATCATCCGGAAACATTCTGGTTTTATAACGGATGCAGAACAAGGCTATATTTTGAATGTATAGGCAATGATGTATATTTTAAATTTAGTAATCCATATACGGACTTTCAAAGTGATATGGAGGATTTTAATGATTCTGTCAGTGAATTTTTAAGTGATATAGACCGGTCAAAATCTCAGGCGGAGATGGCACTGGATATTCATGATAAACTGATCCATCTGGTTACATATGATAATGATGCATTAGATGATCAACATGGTAGTGATGCTGCACATACAGCTTTTGGAGCACTGGTAAGAAATGATAGTAAAGTTGCTAATTATGCGGTGTGTGATGGGTATTCCCAGGCATATGTATATCTGTTACAGCAGGTTGGTATAGAGGCTGTGGTAATAGCGGGTTATGGAGGACATGATGAAAATGATTTGGGAGGACATGCGTGGAATGCAGTGTATCTTGATGGTGACTGGTACGAGGTTGATTCTACATGGGATGACTTTGGAACTGTTGCCGAAAATGTTGGGGAGTGTAGCAAGAAAGATAAAAAGGCTATGGATGAGATATCTGCAGATGAAGAATATTTAGATAGATTTGAACATTTTTTATATAATGTTACAACTGAAAAGATGTCAAAATATGAAATGGACAAAGATTATTCATATGTTACGTCGGATGGTTATAATTTTGATCCTAATCTTTCCTGTGTTCATGTTCGCGCAACTACTGATTGTAGATTGCATAAAGATGGAATGGTAATGGAAATCGCACCGATTGCTTATGGAACAAAGTATAGATATCATTAAATTATAGTATTAGGGGGGATTTGATATGAAAAGATTAATAAGAAAAGTTATAATGATTTGTGTAGTTCTATCATTTGTGGTTATTACTATGCCTGTCACAGCACAAGCATATAGTGCAACCTGTGTTAGCTTTGATCAAAAATCATATCCACAACAGGTTACTGTGGGGAAGTCATACAAGATTACTAAGAAGGGCAAAGGTAAAAAATACGTTCAGTTTGTTGTACCTGCAACGCGAAAATATTCATTTTACTTCTCCGATTACCAGTCAATAGGTGTTAAGAAGTCCAAAGATAGAGGAATAGCTGATGTTGTTCTGATTGATGATGATGATTACAAATATATGAAGAAGCATAAGGATTCTTTGGCATGGGAAGAATGGGATCAATTAAAATACGAAGGTGAATTAGGTCTTGAAACACTAGAATTTGCAAGTAAGATATATTCAAAAGAAGACAAGTCTTTTTATAAACGATATGCGAAAGAAAATGAAAATCCCGGATATGCTAAATTGTACACAAGGACATCCAATGTAGGTAAAATCAAATTAAAAAAAGGGCAGATTATTTTTATCATCATCACTAATTCAACAGATAATGCAAAATCCAATAAAGGATGTACATGTAAATTAAAAATTAAATGATATTAAGTTTTGAAGTAAAATCGCTGTAACCTTTATAATTATAGGTTTACAGCGATTTCTCTGTGTGACGTATATGATCATATAGTCTGTTAAATAGAATCTTATGTCAAAAATTACATAATTATTGATAAGATTTACATATTCAATCTTTTTTTAAGAATTAGTGTATGATGTACATATAGCAAACAACAAACGAATTCTTAAAGGAGGATACGATTATGAAGAAGAATATAATAATTAAAACAAGAGAGATCAAGAGAACAGTTATTGGTATGGCAATGGCATTGGTTATGGGAGGAACATTACTTGCACAGGCTCCTGTAACAGGAATTGTTGCACATGCAGAATGTCCGGTCAATGAGGTATGGACCGATGCAGCACCGACAACATGCGGTCAGCAGTACAAGACAAGAACATTATATCGTTCTAAGAAAGTAAGTTATACTACATCTACAACTGATTCGACCATGGACGGATGGACATTGTATAATACAGACAGCAAGGTAGTCGGCAAGGGCGACAAGATCGAATACGGAAGAGGCAATGATTCAACAGCACCTGCAAAAAGCGGAGCATACAGAGTATGGGCAGAGAAGATCAATTATACTTATAATCCTGATATATATACAAGACCGACGACGGATATTTCGATTGTAACTACAAGCAGCGAAACAAATAAGAGCAAGATAAAATGGATCCAGATAGCACTCTGCAGATACGGATACAATTCTCCTGTTGACGGAGTGTATGGTTCGGCAACATTTGCATATGTAAAGAAGTTCCAGCAGGATAACGGAATCACAGCAACCGGAATATTTGGAAGGGCAACTATTCAGAAGATGACAGCAAAGATCGACAGCGACCCTGTTTACTGCTACTATTATGAAACAGCAGCTGAACAGAACACATATCATTTCTATAAATTAGATGCACAGTGGAGTGACTGGACAGAGACAGCAATTACCGGCGATACAACATTTAATGCAGGCGTAACTAATGTAATGGTTGAGACAAAGAAACAGTACTGCTATATCACACCTGCCGCTGAAGAAGAATCAGATGATGTTATCGAAGCACCTGAAATCAAAAAGATCAATTTCAAGTCAAGAATTACAAAAGTTCAGTTAGCAGATGATCCTGATGCAGATGGTTATGAATGTACAGTTCTTAAGGTATCGGTTAAGTCGCTAAAGTTACTCAAGAAGCAGTTGAATGAGTGTGGAGATGATACTATATCTGTAAAGGGAACCAAGACATTTACAAGCAAGTCGGCTTTCTTAAGCTTAAAGAATCTCAAAAAAGGTAAGAAATATGCAATGGTAGCAAGATCATTTAAGTATGTTGACGGAGAGAAGTTATACAGCAATTATTCATCAATCAAGATCGTTAAGATCAAGAAGTGATAAGCAGGAACTTGTAATACACAAGTAATCAGGCAGGAGGCTGATCAGATAATGGTTAGCCTCCTGTTCGATTTTTATGGTGTTGATAAGAAAATAACTGAGTTGAAAGAACAGTTGCAGAGCAAGGATAAACAGTTGCAGAGTGTAGAACAAGAATTACGAATAGAGAAAGAGAAGAATGCAAAGC
>CAMHMG010000161.1 GCA_946186175.1 uncultured Clostridia bacterium
TGAGACTTGGATCTTCTAATTTTGAAGGATCAAATGCTTCAGTGCGAATACCTTCACCTTCCTCAACAAAAATACGATTTCTACTGTTCTCACTTCTTCCCATGATAAAGTATGCGATTGCTGCATGCTTACCATCAGGTGTCTTGCCGATTACGATTCCTCTTCCCGGGTAAGTAGTTGAAGAAAGCTCTGCCTTTAACGATTTCATTTCCATGATTCATCCTCCTGGTATAATAAAATTCTTGCTCAAAGAGCGTATGTAACAGAAAAAGTATTATAATACATATTTTCAAAAAAGTTTCAAGTGGTTTTTATCAAAAAAATCAATCTTCTAGTGGATCCGATATCAATTCGGCGATAGTTTTATAATCCATGCCCTTTTTGAGCTTATGAGTTCCTACACTTATTCTGTTAGCATATCCTTTTTCAATAAGATAATCATCATATTTTGCTGCATCATCTATAAGACCTAATTCATAAAGCTTCTGACATACAGGAAATGAAGAAGAGCCTCTTGCGATTGTAATCTCTACTTCTTCTCCATTGTTGGATGTATCTGTCTTATTCCCTCCTTCTGAGGTTTTATCTTCTTTTTTGTTATCTTTGGTAGTTGAAGCTTTCGTAGATTGAGCTTCTGTTGATTGAGCCTCCGTCGTCGTCACTTCAGATGTTGTTTCTGTTGTAATTTCAGTCGTTGCTACCGTTGTCATTTCTGTAGTTGCCTCTGTTGTTGTTTCTGTCGATTCTGCTTCAGTTGTTACTGCTTCTGTCGATTCTACTTCAGTTGTTACCGCATCCGTAACTGCCTCAGTTGTATCCGATACACTCTCATTGCCGGAAGCATCCTCATTTTTCTTATCAATTAATTTGTTGATAGGATCATTAGCCTCAACCATTCCTAATTGTTTTGCCCGTGCTATTATTTCTTCATTACTCATCTTAGCCGGAACATTTTCCTTATAAGCTACAAGAAAAATAATCGAAGCAAATATAATACCTATTCCGATCCCTCTTAAATAATATTTGAATTTCATTGTTACTCTCCCTGATAAAGATCTATAACAAGCTTAACTTCTCCAACGCCAAGTCCTAATTCTTTTGCAATCTCTATAACAGATCTTCCGCTATTATACATTTCCAATACAATATCATTGGCGTTTGAATCATCCTTGAATTCATTTTCTAGTACTTCATCAAAATTAATATCCGTTTTATCCAATTCTGCAAATATATCATCAATATTATCTACAAAATCATTAACAGCTGCAAAATCATTATTATCTGCATAACTGTTATTATCTGTATGATCTTTATCATCAGGCATTGTTAATTCATCAATCAACTTTGAATCATCATTAAAGATATTGTTATTAATATCTATGTCTGATAATATCCTATCCTGTTTATTATCATTATCCGCCTTATTATTGTGAAGAACAGCTACATTAATATTCTTCTTATTATTGTCATTCACGGCTGCATTAATATTCTTCTTGTTATTGTCATTCACGGCTGCACTAATATTCTTCTTATCATTGACATGTACAACTTCTTCAGCTTTACCCTTACTATGATTGTACATGATATCATTATTAATCTTATTCTCACGTTTTAATTCTTCGTCTTTGATTGACTTTGCAATATCTTCAAGACGTTTAGTCTGTTCCTCGCTCTCATTTAACAGTTCCTTAACCGAATGCTTAGTATCATCAACATCTTTGACAGTCTTCATTATTTCTTTCTGCTTATCATCAAGCATACTGTAAAGAAACATTACTTCTTTGTGATTCTTTTCAATCTCATCACATACAGAAACTGCATAATCACCTAACGCCATAGTCTTTTCATTAGCCATACTGGAAAGTGATTCATTAGTTTCATACAGAATATCTTTTGCCTGTTTTGCAATTACATCCTCAATTTTCCTTTTGATGATCTGTAATTCTCTGTCGGAAAATTGATAGTCATCGTCGACAGTCAATAAGTCGGCCTTGTAATTTTCTTCTTTACCTGATAATTTCTCTGTAACAATAAAACTTGCTATTACAAAAGCAATACCAAGTAATATCATTACTACAACTGTTACAGTCATATGTAATTATTCTCCTTAAATTTGTATATTAACTCT
Source organism: uncultured Clostridia bacterium (assembly GCA_946186175.1). Taxonomy (GTDB): domain Bacteria; phylum Bacillota; class Clostridia; order Lachnospirales; family Lachnospiraceae; genus CAG-590. The sequence goes on from CAMHMG010000161.1 coordinate 2,129, forward strand.
GGGAGGTTCTTTTATCTTATTATCCTCCGGTTTGTTATCATTTGTTGAAACATTAATAACACCGATTGTTATATCCTCTTTTGACTCCTCCTCAGTATCGTGGTGCTGCTGTTTTCTTTTCTTAGGTCTATGGTATGTTCCATTACTTTCTTCTCTAGCATCGTATTTGTAATCGGTAAATTCGTTGGGATCTTTTTGGATAACTGATTCACTGTTATGCTGAATTTCTTTGGCAACTTCATTAGCCGCATCAGAATTCGCATTAACTATCTTCTGATGCTCTACCTGTTTCTCAATTCCAACTGTCTCTGTTTGTGGTAAAATCATCTGCATATGTATCGGTCTAATCATAAACATCACCTCCAAACAAATAATTCAACCGTTATGATCAATAATTCCAGGATAAATGATCAAACCGGAGAACTAACGACTTCTGCATCTTTAACTTTGAATTGACAATGTTGCAAAGCATCCTTTACAGGATAAACTCTGTTTGAGATCACAAGATTAACACCCGGAAAAATAGTCTGATTAACAATGATCTTTCCATCTTTATTGTTCTCTATCTCCATTTTCAACTGCAAATATTCCTCTGAGTCGGATTCAAGTTCAGCAGATAATATTTTTAATTGTTCTCCTGCCTGCTTTGCAAGCACCAATTGATTAGGCAGTAATTTGGCACCGTTTGCCAATTTTTTCTTAAGTGTTTCAAGAGTCTGCCTGTTTTCAAGCATCTGATTCTGTTTTTCACTGATCGAAGTACTAAGTTCTTTATATCTTTCCATAATCTCAGGCTTAACTCCGACTCTAAGCTCAGTAACAGTATTCATCTTATTACCGAATACACTGGCCTCAATCTTCTTACCTGCGGATACACTTCCACCGATAACAAATCCTTTTCTGCCACTGACGATCACCTCTTCACCGGCTTCAATAACAGAATGAAGACTTGAACCTGTATTAACAACATTACCGGCTTTCACCGTACTACTCTCTATAAATTTAGTAACTATATCATTACCGGCTTGAAGGACACCTTTACCCATTCCCTGTATACCACGTTTTAATACAATATTACCACCTGCAATTAAAACAGCACCCTCAACAACGCCCTGTACTTCAATATCACCTGATGCTTCTACTTTGAATCCCGAGTGAACATTACCGGCGATTACAACATTACCATTATAAGAAATATCTCCTGTTGAAGGGTTGACATCTGCCGGAATATTGTATGTATTAGATACAAAAACCATATCGCCTTCAAGCTTAACATCTCCATTAACCTCAGAATATATCTTTGTATTATCTTCCGATGCTCTGATATTTTTCCCATATCTGAGTATTTTCTTCTTGACCGGTGAAGGCAAAAGTCGTTTGCCCAATATATTAATTCCTTCTTCACCCTGCACCTCAGGAATCATCTCAGCTAACAGATCGTCTTTCTTGACCGATACAAATAGCGATAGATCATGAAAATCAACGCTTCCGTCTTCAAGAAGTTTAGGTGCAGAAGTAGGTTTTGTATTAAAATAATACTTAATATATGCATCCTTACCCTGAACAATAGGTTTACCTTTGGCTATAGGTATATCTCTACAGAACTGTCTGCCCTTCATATATGCAGCGATTATCTTATAATTGACTCCATATTTGATATTATATCTTGCAAGCTCACCGAGAATTTCTTTCTCAGACATAAACTTTCCTTTTTTCGATGGTGGATAAAATCTTATAACTGCTAACATTTTATCATCAGAAATCCTTACATCGGCTTTCTCCGAAACCTCTGAGATAATTGTCTTCGAAATTAGTATATCTGTTTCCTTTGCATTATTACCTACTGCATTATTGAGAGCCTTGAGATCGTAATCTTTGATTCCACAACTCTCAAGATATCTGGTCAATTCCTGAATTGAAATAGGCTTACCATTTTCTAATGCAGGATATAAATGAAGATACACTCCATCAGAACGAATATCCAGTTGAAAAAAAGCATTGGTATATCTCATATAATCCCCCTAAACAATCAACCCATTAATAATTCGAAATACTTACCAAGATGTTTCTTCATCTTCTCTAAAGCCTTTGAATGTAGCTGTGATATACGGGATTCTGAAACTTCCAGTATCTTCGCAACTTCTTTCAATGTAAGATCTTCATAATAATATAGTAAAACTACCTTTTTTTCTTTTTCTGTAAGTAATTCCAGAGCATCCATTATCATTTGCTTAACTTCATTATTATCAATACATTCTTCAGGCTCAAGGTAGGTAGTATTGCGGAATTCCTTAACTCCTCCATCTGTTCCCTGTTCTATAAATTCATCTAACGAAGCAATGTTAGACACATTAGAAAGACTTTCCCAATTCCTGTATTCCTCAATCGTAATTCCAAGTTTATCAGCAATATCCTGATCTGTAACACCAACACCTTTCTCTTTCTCTAAGGCTGTTATCGCTGCATCTAGCTGCTTCTGCTTCTGTCTTACAGATCTTGGAATCCAGTCAAGCTTTCTAATTTGATCAAGAATTGAGCCCCTGATACGCAAGCTTGCATAGGTCTCAAACTTGATATTTTTATCAAAATCAAACTTATCTATAGCATCGATCAAACCAAAAATACCATAGCTTACCAAGTCATCATATTCAACTGTATATCCTAAATACATATTAAGTCTTCCGGCAACCAGCTTAACTAACGAGACATATTCGACTATAATCTGTTCTCTAAGCTTAACATCTTTGGTACGATTATAATCCTCCCACAGTTTTGCCCTTTTAGCTTCATCCATTATAACACCCCATACACCTCAAATAGAATTAAAATTCTTCTTCCTCTATATCCCCATATGAATCTTCCTGATTTTCGTTTTGGAGTTCCTTCTGTCTTTCTTCAAGTCTTTTCTGCTCTTCTATTTCCATATCCTTATCCTTTGCTTTTTGAAGTCCTCTGTCAAGTATTTCAACAACTAACGTGGCAATAAAATAAAAAATCACAATGACTATCAAAACAATTAGCAGGGAAACCGTAACCTCCCTGCCTGTTCTTATATTAATGATCAATGCAATAAGACCGGCTAATAATACAATAAATGCCCTCAAATATTGTAGTTTCATATAACAACTCCTAAATCTGCTTATCTGGTCTTCCGGCACAATGTATGTTCAACATTTTCGTTTCAATATCGAAGCTTATCGTCCTTCCGTAATCTTTTCCACAATCTTCTGAGATAATAGGAATATTATATTGCCTAAGCATACTTTTAACAGAATATACATTTCTGTCACCAACAGTACCCAAATCAGACTTACTTGTAAATTGAAACATTTTCGCGCCACCTGCAATCTTAGCTCTCATAAGACTCTTTCGCATACCTCTCCTCTCAAGAGCCGAAACCATATCAATAATGCCTGTATCTGCGAATTTTGCACGGTTTAAATTATTTTTAATTTCCTTGCTTGATGGTAACATTATATGAAGCATTCCACAGAATGAATCATTAATTGTATATATAACAATACCTACACACGACCCTAATCCTATCGTAGTAATCGTATCAGGTGCATTGCATATCTTCCAATCACCAATACCAACTTTAATTATATCTGACATATTAAATTACACCTGATCCCCTTATAAACAAAAGTTATAATATTCCCAAAGATTTGAATATTTTATCATAAGATTCTTCATCTGCTACAAACATAAGGAATCCATCTATAGGTTCATCATTATCTAAAAACTTTGAATCAATAATCAGAGCATTATCACCAATCTGACCAAGCTCAATAAGTGGAAGATCAAGTACGGATCCTGCCATATCAATACAAATAGCAGGAGGTTCCGTATGAACTTTCAGATTAGTAAGTGTGCTTATAGAAGAGAGATACGAACTCATCAAAATATTACCTACCTCTTTTAATGCAGACTTATCCATATGATCAAATTGTGTAAATCCTTCTTCATATGTCTTGTGAAGCATTGATCCGGCCAGATTCTTTGCCTCATTAAGCTCTAATATAAAGAGAATCATACCGGAAACATCACCCTTAAAATGAGTCAAAACTGCAGAAACAATAGTCTCTGCCCCACCAACCATCTCGGGCACCTCATCAAAATTCATAATTTTAACTATAGGTAACTCCATTCGAAGATTATTATTTAACAGAATGGATAATGATGTAGTGGCATTCCCAGCACCAATGTTACCTATTTCTCTAAGAACATCTAATTTGATATTTGTCAAATTCTGATCATCCATATCATTCTCCTATATAAGCTTCTAATAATTATTAGTTAAACATTATCTAATTCCTGAATTATCTCTTGAATATTAAGTAAAGAGATCAGCGTATCCTTGTATTTGCCAATCCCGAGAAGATTCATGCCTTGCTCATCTCTTGTAGCTTTCTCAATGTTATCCTCTCCAAGTGTAACAACTTCTCTTACTTCATCAACAAGAATACCGATTTTGGCATTATTATCCGGTTTCAGTATGATCATTCTGGTTGCGTTAGTATATTCTTTGTCAGGAAGTCCGAATCTGTTTCTAAGACTCATGACAGGAATTATCTCACCACGCAGATTAATTACACCCGGGAAAAATGATTGAACCTTAGGTACTCTTGTTATTCTCTGCATTCTGACAATATTATCGATAAAGGTAATATCTATACCGTATTGTTCCTGATCCAGCTTAACCACTATATACTGTTTTGGCTCTGTCAAGATTTCATTTTCATCCATCTTTATACCCCCTTATACTAACGAATTAGAATCAATAATAAGAGCGACACCACCATCACCCAATATTGTTGCACCACTGATAATCTTTGGAATATTAATATATTTTCCAAGAGGCTTAATAACTATCTC
>CAMHMG010000162.1 GCA_946186175.1 uncultured Clostridia bacterium
ATCTGCTATAAGACCTGTTTTTTCTCTGATTACTTTGTCGTATCCTTCCGTCTTCAACTCTTCCACATAATCTGCCGTGCGTCTGCACTGCCATACTATCGCGTTATAAACAGGCTTGCCCGTCTTCTTGTCCCACACTATAGTAGTTTCTCTCTGATTGGTTATCCCTATTGCGGCTAGTTCTGATGCTGTTATCGAACTCTTTGCCATAGTTTCTGCCATTACACCTGCCTGCGAAGCCCATATCTCGTCTGCATCATGCTCAACCCATCCTGATTTGGGATAGTATTGTGCGAACTCTCTCTGTGCCATAGAGACTATATTCCCCTGTTTATCAAAAATGATACATCGGGAACTTGTAGTACCCTGATCAAGTGCCATTAAATATTTCTTCATTGTGACCCCTCCATTTTAATTGATATCTATAATTATTATATATTTATCACCCCAATTGTTTTATTATATCATCATGTGCAGCATCTTCCATATCATGTTCAAGCTCAGTTAATTTCTCGTTATACTTCCTCTCATATGCAATAGACAATAGTTCATCTGCAAGCCTGGCATTCTTAGGAAGTAATGGTCCATGGGAATAAGTCGCAAATACATTCTTATATCTTGCGCCTTCCGTCTTATCATCGCCGTTATTTCCAAAGCCTTTGATTATGGTTCCCATCGGTTCTACACCATCACCAAGCCATGTCTGTCCGTTATGATTTTCAAATCCGACAATAGAGAATTGCTCACCGGATACACCGGTATATTCATATACAAAATTACCGATCATTCTCTTATCACCTGCGGTTGTATAGACATTGATCCCTCCTAAGAAATCAACTCTCGTACCATCAGCAGCCTCATAATATTTTCCAAGCATCTGATATCCACCGCAGATAGCAAGAATTACAGTTCCCTTCTCTATCTCCCCTTTGAGCCAGTCCGCTTTATATTCAAACAGATCCTTAACAAGAATCTCCTGTTCAAAGTCCTGTCCTCCACCGATGAAAATGATATCGTAATCATTGTCCTCAGGCACCGGACCAAACGTCACCCTTGAAACCTTAGAATCTATCCCTCTCCAGTTAAGGCGTTTCTCCAAGGTGCGGATATTACCGTTATCACCATAAAGATTCAATATATCATAATACAAATGACATATATGTAAGCATTTTTCCGACATAACCAACCTCTCTTTTTATCAACTCGACTAATAATATGATATACTTCACAGACATTTGAAATCATGCTACTCTTTGGAATACTTCGCAAGTGGAACAAATTCTGCAAGCTTATCTCGAAACTCTAACATGCATGTATACGAAAGCACCAGAAATGTTTCCTGTCCCTGCTGCTTCAGCATTGTTATCAATGTCTTATAATCCTTTTCCACGTGGAACTTCTCCGTATTAAAATCAGCATATTTAAGTCTTAGCTGCATATCATAAGCACGTTTTCCCGTGAAGTAGAAATGCTCTGCATTAGATGCTGCCTCTGTCAGTCTTTCAAACTCAACATCATATATCCATGATATATCCTTGCCATCGGCATAGTTATCATTTAATCCAAAAACTATTGTTCCGGCAGGGCGCTGCTGTATAAGGAATTGAACGACCTCATTAAATCCCGCAGGATTCTTGACAAGCACCAGATGAAGTTTGGAATCACCAAGCATCACCTCTTCCATTCTTCCAAAATGTGTCGAAAGTCCTCCAAGCACAGAAACTATATCATTGTCAGCAAGACCTATCAGATGTCCTATAGCGGTTGCTGCCAAAGCATTGTAGAGATTATATCCGCCGGGGAGCATGACCTCTGCTTTAACCTGATTTCCAAACACATCCATCTCAACGACTTCAGAACCATCCTTCCACTCTATAACCTTTGATAGTGCAACCTGAGGTTCCGTTCTCTTATAACCGCAGTTGTCACAGTAGAATCCGCCAAGATGTCCAAATGTATGATAATGATATTTATATTTTGTCTTACAGTGCAGGCAGTACACTGCATCGGATATGTCTTTGGAAGTACCTTCGTAAAGCGGCGCATTTACTCCGAAATAATACAACTCCTTATGAGGAAGATCACTTAGTGAACTTGTAAGCGAGCAGTCCGCATTAAGCACAAGCTTCACCTCAGGAAGCTGCTTTAGTCCTGCACGAATCTTATTAACCGTGGTCAAAACTTCTCCGTATCGGTCTAACTGGTCACGGAATACATTAGTCACTACAGCCGTCACATCAAGCTTTCCAAAATGCTCCACTATCGATTTAAGCGCAGCCTCATCGCACTCAAGCAGTGCATAGTCAGTCTTAACCTTGCCATTCATACCTGCCGCACTGACGAAGGCTGATACTACGCCGCCTAACATATTAGCACCTGCGTCATTACAGAACACAGTTTTACCCGACGCCTCAATCATATCCCTTATAACATGGCAGGTGGTGGTCTTTCCATTCGTACCGGTCACGCATATAACCTTCATATCCTTCGCAAGATGCGCAAGAATATCCGGGCAGATCTTTAACACCACCTTACCCGGAAGGCTTGTTCCTCCACTTCCCGTTAATTTCAATATTTTAGTTGTAATCTTTCCTGCCCACACGGCAAATGTCGAACGTGCACTCATTGTTTCTCTCCTGAATTATATAAAATTATCTTCAAAGTACAAATTCCCCATATCATCAAATATTTGTACCTTTTTTATTTTCACAATTTTCTGATTTTTTATGTATAAATCTGTTGGATTATAGAAAAAAGTTTCTACATATGTTCTACCTAATTTATCAACAGCAATCCCCAAATGATCAAAACCTTTCCCTTTATTTTCAAATAAAATATAGTTAGATTTTAATACTGAACCTATTTTCAAAGCATTAAAATCAATTACTGCATCTGTATATGAAACCTCACCGCCATCTACAAATTCATATCTCATTGTATAACCCACAACCGTTTTATATTCATTGAATTTTTCTAATAGCAAATCTCCCGCCACGAATTACCTCCGCATGATTTATCTAATGTAAATAAAAATGCCCTTAGCAAAAGCCAAGAGCATTTTTACCTAGCAAAAACGGTTCTTTTTTCTTCGGCTAACCTATTCGGTGTAAGTGAACCGTAACTTACGGAAAAACCTCCATCTACGCTTCCGAAACAACATAGACTTCTCTGGTTAACTTTATAATATACTATTTTCTAATAAATATCAATAGTTTTTTAATACACTCACTTACTTTTCACATATATTATTAAAAATCATTCTCGCCAATATTTTTCCGCATTATAACAATTTTGCAAGCCAAAAGCTATCTCACTACTGTTAGATGTTTTCTTAATCATTTGTCATTTTTATCCAGTTTATTATCCTTTTAACAAGATAATAAACCACACCATATAATAATCCAACAGCACCCACTAAAAGTCCTGCAAAATTTCCGCAACCAACTGGAGATAATTCTATATAATGACCAATAATCTGTCCCGTAACATATGTTGCAACAACTACAACCCAAAATATCTGACTGAAAGGTTCAAACTTATTTTTCATTGAAATCTCCCATACATTATATCCTAAATTTTCACGCTATAACGATACCGTAACTTACCTCAAACTCCTCGCCAACTTCAAGAGTATGTCCGTACTCACGCTCTTCAAGAGTTCCTGAAAACTCCTCACTGTCACATCGTCCGTACCATGGCTCGATACATACAAATGGCGCTCCCTTTCGGGCCGGTGACCAAAGACCAAATAAAGGCGCATCAAACTTCACTGTAAGATACGGTGAGCCATCAGGCTTGCAAAGAGATACCACGTGCGCCTGATTCCCCTCTACAACCAATGCATCCTCGTCGAATAAATGTTCATCAATTTTAAGCTTTCCGCCATTTGTTGCAAGATGCGCATCCTTCATATATACAAGACCGTTTTCAGAAAGCTTGGAATATGTAAGATCCTTATCAGTGTCAAACTCTATAAAATAGTCTGTCTGCTTTCCTTCACCGTCTAAGGGGCACATAAATGCAGGATGTCCGCCGATGGAAAAATGCATCTGCTTCTCGTCCTCATTTACCACTTTCCAGGTTACCTTCAAAACATTACCTATAAGCTTATATCCGATTTCAAGAGTAAATGCAAAAGGATACTTCTCATATGTAGAATCGTCAGAGGAAAGTGAAAACCAGCTTTCAGTCCCGTCATTTGACACAAGCGAAAAATCCATGTCTCTTGCAAAGCCGTGCTGTCCCATTGGATAAGCCTTACCCTCATACAGAAATTCCTTGTTCTTAAGACTTCCCACAAACGGAAATAATACCGGAGCACTCCTCTTCCAGAACTTCTCATCAGCGTTCCACATATACTCCACACCTGTATCCTTCTTCACAAGGCTTGAAAGCTCTGCTCCGAAATGATTGATCGTAACCTTCAAATTATCGTTTTCCAAAATCGCCTGCATACTTTTACGTCCCTCACCTTTCTTAATTTATAGTTGTGCATCAAGGCCCGGTGGAGTTTCTCTTTCTCCACCGTTTGCAAAGATGCTGTTTAAGTTCTGCTTTTATTAGTGGTTTTCACTACTTAACCACTACCTTGATCTTCTTAGACACGCCGTTTTGCGTATACACATATACATAACACGTACCTTTTTTGACTCCTTTGATGACACCCTTGCTGCTAACTGCCGCCACTGAAGGGTTACTTGATTCATACGAAATACCACGGTACTTCTTCACCTTGAGTTTCTTAGATGCCCTAGTCAGCTTTGCCCCAAGCTTGAAGGTCTTCTTAACCTTAACAGTAACCTTATTCTTCTTTGCCTTGGTTGTTACATTCTTGTAATTACAATACTTTCCGCCGGATGTCGCGGCGTACACTGTCTTAGAAGTTGAAACCACCTTATTATCTGTATCAACGGCAACAAGCATGAACTTGTAATACGTGCCTTTTTTCAGGTTCTTTCCACCAATCTTCTTGACAGTAAATGATGAACCCGTTGCTAAGCCAAGTCTTACCATCTTATTCTTCTTGCCTGCTGCATTGCCATAGATCACGTAATACTTCGCGCTGGTTATCTTCTTCCAGGTAACCTTTATGGAATTCTTTGTCTGCTTGGTGGACTTGAAAGTAAGCGGTGCATAATGACTGCCGGCAGGACCCTCATCGGATCCAGCCTCAGTGATCGCCTTATCTGCTGCATCTGCAGACGCGCCCTTTCCAATCCTAGTTCCATCCTCCCCCAGAACTTCTTTCTCATCACCGGTCCGGGTTGTAGTATCCGTCTTAGTGACAACCGTCGTGGTAGTTGTCTGATTACCCGGATCTGCCGTACCATTCGGGTTTTGGGGATCTGCTGTACCATTCGGATTTCGGGGATCTGTCTCTCCACCCGGATCTGTCGGATCCGTCAGATTGCCAGGATCAGTGGGATCTGCTGCAGGTGAATCGGTAATCTTGAATTCATACCTGCATGAACCGGTATAGAATCCGCCCTCCGAAGCCATTATATCAACGTAATAACTGCCTTTTTCAACAATATTCGCAGGATCGATCTCTGATGCCGTACCGTCAGCATTTATCATATAAAATGATCCTAAGACATAATCAGTATCCCTTGTAAGCCACTTGCCGTTAACTCTGACCTTGAAATCCGGCGCAACAGCCTTACCTGTATAATAGTATTCACCCGTACCGGATAATTCCGCATTATCAAGTATATCATTAACATCATATACTTTCAAAATCTCCGTACCGATCAGTCTTCCGTAATATGGTGAATTTCCCATTATCACAACACGATAATTGCCTGAAGTAAACACTGATGACTGTACCACACTTGTACCGTCCTTGACAAATCCAACCTTATAATTATCGGCAGCAAGCTCATCCGAATACATATACGCCTTAATAGTAGGACGTTCTTCCTCTCCGATAGTCCATTTTCCCGAAACGCTGACGTTTCCGTGAGCAGCTATACTGTACTTAAGCTCCCTGATCTTAGCCTCGGCGGCAGTGAGCTTATCAGTATCAACTGCACCCTTTGCCTCGTCAGGGGTCATGGCATCATATGCCTCACGTGCGGCCTCTATGGTCTCCTCATTCTCTAATGTGACATCAGAAGCCTCCGGAAGCACATCAATCTTATTCTGAACAGACTGTATGACTTCACCGTACTTTCCGTACAGATCAATATACTCAAGTCTGCTTACACAGCCGTTAAGCTTACTTATCTCATCGGAAGATAACAATGCCTTCTGAGCAGTCGTCAGACCGTCATACCCGTCCTTTGCCGCATATATCTTATCGGTATCTGCTGCGGTTACAGCGGAAGCATCAGGCAATGCGCCGATTAGTGAACTTACATAAGCCGCCACAGCCTGGTCCTTAGTTGTGCCTTGTGCCGTAGCATACACATCATTACCCGATGTCGCTTTACTGCCATTACATGACTGTATTTCATAACAGTATCTGACTCCCGGCTCCACCAATTGATCTGTATAAGTAAATGTTTCTCCATCGCCGGAAATCGTTATGGCATTTCCGGTTGTTTTATCCATCAAATTATATCTTGTAATCTTGTAATATACAGGCACTGTTCCGGAGGTCTTGTCATAGGTCCAGTTAAGGGTTATCTTATTATCTCCCGGCACTGCGGTCACAACAGGTGCAGCAGGCTTTTGATCCGTACGGTTGTCAATCTGTTCCTGAGTAAGATTAACGGTCACTTCATTAGAAGGAGAGCCGTCAAATTCGGTGCCATTAATATAATTATAAGCATATACCCTGTAGGTTTTTGTGCCCGGCGTATTTTCCTCGCTGTAATACGAAAGGGACGGGGCATCCACAGTTCCTGCCTTTGTCCATCCTTCCGTTTCACCGCTGTCGCCATCATTTTTATAAAGACATTCAATCTGATAATATCTAGGTGCTCCTCCCGAGGTCGGAGCATCCCATGTAAGCAGTATATTTCCGTCTGCAACCTTCGCCTTAAGATTAGA
>CAMHMG010000163.1 GCA_946186175.1 uncultured Clostridia bacterium
TGGATGAGATCACATATCCATGCAGATGGAAGCTGATTGATGAAGCAGCATTTAAAGACCTTTTAAAAGATCTACCTGAGTGTGTTGAGGTTGTAATGACAGGACGTGATCCCCATGATTATATGATTGAATCAAGTGATTATTGGTCTGATGTTGAGATGAAGAGACACCCTTTTGAAAAAGGTATTGCAGCCAGAAAGGGTGTGGAATTTTGAAAAATAAATACATTGTAACAACTCTGCAATAACTCCTTGGTATTATTATACCGTAAAAGATATTAATGCATTACGTTTTGCAATACAGAAAGGAGTTTAACAATGAAAAAACACAAAAGTATTATAATAGTTGCAGGACTGATATTGTTGTCTACGGGAGCTGTTATGTTGGGGAATGTCTTCATGCAGAAAAGAACAGAGAGCACAGTGCAGGCTCAGGTATCACAAATGGAAAATGTAAGTACCAAATCATCGGAGGATGTGAGCATTGAGTTTGCAAAAGAGCTTCTTGAAGATATGCCGGAGGCACCATTGTTGCAGGAGAATGCCAAGGAAGACTGGGGAGACAGTTCTTTGGAAAATTGTATCAATGATGTAAATGCGACCACTCAGGACTATGCAAAAGAAGCAATACTGAAGGTATGTGATGAGGCAGGTATTGATGCTGCTACAGCAAAGGTAAAGGATCTTACACCTGAACAGATTGCTGTTATTGATCATTATGTGTATGAACATTCAGAACATCCTAAGGATTGAAAACAATAACGGATCGATCTGACAATATGGAAGGAATTATGTGAAAATGGCTCACATACTGATTGTAGAAGATGATAAATCTATAAATGAACTGATGGTCCGATGTTTAAGCGTCACAGGACATGAATGCCTTACTGCCTTTACGGGCAGTGAGGCTATTCGTATTGTGGAGAAGAATATTGTAGATCTGATTCTTCTCGATATCAATTTGCCGGATGTAAGTGGCTATGATGTCATGGACTATTTTAATGGGATACCGGTTATTTATGTGACAGCGCGCAGTGAGTTGAAAGATAAGATTAAAGGGCTAAATGGGGGAGCAGAGGATTATATTGTAAAGCCCTTTGACTTTCAGGAGCTTGTTGCCAGGATGAATGTTGTTCTTAGAAGATATGGCAAAGGAGAAGATGCATTTTGTCTGGGAGACATAAAAGTAGATTTGAAGAATTATAAGGTCTACAGAGAAAATGAAGAAATCAATATCACAAAGCAGGAATTTGAATTATTGAAAGCACTCATTTCAAATAAAAATATTACTCTTACAAGGGAACAGCTTCTAAATGCTGCGTGGGGATGGGATTACGATGGTGACGAGAGGACGGTAGACGTTCACATTCAAAGAATTAGAAAGAAGCTTAAGTGGGAATCATTTATTAAAACGATTTATAAGATAGGATACAGATTGGAGATATAAATGAAGCTTTGGGAAAAGAATTATGTGTTGACCATGTGCTTGATTATGTTGATTCTTTATGGGAGTATATTTTTAATATTAAGCAATTCATTTCGGTTAAATCTAAGATTGATTTGTGAGCAGGAGAAGCAAAATGAGAACAATATTAAATATGCACTTAAAAGTCTTCTGAATGAGGATCCTGAGCATACGAAGGTGAAACTATACAGTGAGGAATTAAAGAAGCAGGATACATATGTCGATTTGTATGATGGACAAAAGGAAATAGTTAGTTATCTACCTTTTAAGATAGTTAGGGAAAATGAACAGAGTATGGTGATTATTAAAGAAGGTGCTCACAGGTATTTATTTATCTTTGATTCATTTTTATATCAGGATAAAGATGAGATTTCATTGTGCTATATGGGAGTGATAGATGAAGTGTATAACAATCATCAGAAGCTGGTTAGGGTAATGCTTTTGATCAGTTCGTTGATCACTATTTTTATTGCGTGTATGCTGTATTATGCTATGAGAAAAATATACCATCCTATCAATAACATTTCACATGAACTGCGTACACCTTTAACTTCAATACAGGGATATGCACAGTATATTCTTTATGGTAAAATAAATGAGGAAGATATACAATATGCAGGTACAAGAATTAATGAAGAGGCAAAGTATATCAATGAAATAATTGAGCGTATTCTGGTTATGGAAAATATAAAAAACGGTGAGATTCATATGGGAAAAATAAAACTGGAAGATGTGTGGGAATCGGTAAAAGTACATTATCCATCCTTAGTAGTAGAAGGAGATATGCAGTATATAATAGGAGACCGCACTTTATTGCAAAGCCTGTTTTTGAATCTGTTGTCTAATATAAGCCGTGCGGGGAATGATATTATAATTACGGCATCTGAAGGAGTAATTAGAATACAAAATCGGGAAGATTATATTGATCCTAAAATGCTTGATATATTAAATGGTAACCATCGGATTCCGAAAGAACGGATTAAGGGGAGAGGATTCGGAGCAGCCCTTTGTCAGGAAATTGCGAGTCTGCATCATGCAAAGATTCGATATGAATCATCTGAGGATTTTGGAACAGTGGTTTCATTATTGTTCGACACTTGCTGATATTTCATTGCAGGAATTGCGGAGTGGCTGATTGAGTCTGAAACCGAAAAAGAAAAAGTGAGTTGAATAACATTGCTTCATCCATACATATCAAACAGTGACATCTGCCTGTCGATCCATGATTTCTGATCTACATCATGGATGATATCATCATCTTCATAGTTGCCGATGAGAAACGGTGAGTCGGGATCGTGTAGTCTGTGATTAAAATCTACCATTTTTGGGTCGTTGTTGGCATAGCAGTATTTACAAAGGTGCATACATGTATCATAAGCACCGATATCACAGGCAATGTAGCAGGCACATTCCTGACGGTTAGGTTTTGCCTTTGGTATATTAAGCCTGTTGCCAACAGCATTTTCATAGGTGCTCACCGTCATACATCCGCCGCAGTCTGCTCCGAATTCTGCTAACATATCGCCCTCAGCACATGGTTTGACAACCATTCCATATCGATCTGCAATTCGTATCATTTCTTTTCCAAGATACAATTGATCTTCCTTGTTGACAGTTCTTACTTCCGGGAAATTCCTCTTGACCTTTTCATACAGATCAATAAAGCTGATGACAGCTGTCTTAGTGTAACCCGAAAGAGCTTTTGCAATACGTTCAAAGGATTTTAAATGGTACTCTATGGTGTATCTGTCGGAGATAAAGATAGGATCGTAACGCCACCCGATAGAATTGATACCTACGATATCAGATAAATGCTGAAAGTCGGTAAGCGATTTGTGTTTGTCGGGAACATTAGGTTCTATGTCTTTTCCATAAGGAGTAATGGTCACAAACCAATATTGTCCGTAATCTGAGAGAAGATCCATGTAGGGAAACATAGGTGCAGGATTTTTGGTACAGAATCCAATGACATCAACTACAGATGGATCAAGATAATAGCGGCTTACCTGCCTGGGATTGAAAGGATTGCGCACACAGACAACACCTTCACGTAAACGGTTGGCAAACCATTTTGAATAAAATGCCGGTATATCGGTTCTTTGTCCTGTGTTTATGATCATTGGGATACTCCTTATATGATTATAATATAGCAGGTAATTGCGAAACTCTAATTTTTCTTTCTTGAGTTGTGCATATTATATAGCTCCATTTCAGACACGCTTTCGCTCTGTTTCCGTCGTAGTGGTACTAAACTCACACTTCGTGTTCGCTAAGTACCAACGACTGTGTCAAGGTCTGACAACGGATGCTATATGTAATATGCACAACTCATATAAGCTTTTCAATGAGTTTCGCAATTACCTATTATAATATAGATCCGCATAATAATATTTTCGTTATAATATTATCGTAACTATTCAGAGCCAACCTCGAAAATGTTTCACATTTTCTCGGTGTGGTTTACGCCATATAATTTTATACAAAAATACGCTTATGAATGCAAGCATTCAACACATATTTTGTATAAAATTGCATGGCTCTGAATAGTTACATATTATCATTCCATAGCTTTAATTTCAATCGCACTTGAAAAAAACAGCCTTTCTGCTTATAATCTAAATGTTTTAATAAACGAGACAGATAAACGTCTTTTGTTTTTTTAATACTATGAACACAATTTTAATCGAGGTCAAAATGAACATACTTAATCTGGAAAATATTTCAAAAACATATATGGAAAAGAAAGTTTTAGATAATGTCTGTATTGGAATTGATGATTCTGACAAAATTGGTGTTGTTGGCGCTAATGGTACCGGTAAATCCACACTTTTAGCAATTACCGCAGGTAAGATTGAAGTTGATGATGGCAGGGTGGTGATGGGTAATGATATCAGGATTTCATATCTGCCGCAAAATCCACAGTTTGACATGGATAAAACACTTTTAGAGAATATTACTGATTCAATATATGCAGGTAATGATCACTGGGATAAGATGGGTGAGATCAAGGCTAATCTTGCAAAGTTCGGAATTGATGACCCTGAATGTAATCCTTCGGTATTTTCAGGAGGACAGAAGAAAAGAGCAGCGTTAGTGTCAGCCATTATGACTCCTGCGGATCTCTTGATCTTAGATGAGCCCACTAACCATTTGGATTCAGAAATGATAGAGTGGCTTGAGAATTATCTTCAGAGATATAACGGAGCAATTCTTATGGTTACTCATGACAGGTATTTTCTTGACGAGGTGACTGATCAGATCATAGAGATTGACAAGGGAAATGCATATCGTTACACGGCGAATTACTCAGGATATCTCGAACTTAAAGAACAGCGTCTGGACTATGAGAAAGCTGCTGAGAGAAAGGCGGCGACACTATTTAAGAAAGACCTTGCATGGATAAGACGTGGTGCAAGGGCGCGTTCGACAAAGCAGAAAGCGCATATCAAAAGGTTTGAGGAGCTTCGTGATAGAAAGCGTCCGGATGAAGAGCGATATGTTGAGTTAAGTTCACTACCTTCACGTATGGGTAATAAGACAATTATACTTGAAGATATTTCTAAAGGATATGGGGACAGAACATTATTTAAAAATTTTACATATACATTTAATAAACTGGACAGAATCGGTATTATCGGTCCTAACGGATGCGGGAAGTCCACACTCCTTAAATGTATAATAGGTGATATTCCGATAGACAGCGGCAATATTGAGATTGGACAGACTATTAATATCGGATATTTTGGACAGGAAAATGAGTTTGATAAGTCATCATGGGATGATGAAATGAGAGTCATCGATTATGTTAAGGAGACAGCGGAATATATAGAGACAACAGAAGGAACCGTTTCTGCTTCGGCAATGTGTGAGAGGTTTTTGTTCAATGCAGATATGCAGTATGCGCCTTTGAGAAAATTGTCCGGTGGAGAGAAAAGGAGATTATATCTTTTGAAGGTGCTTATGACTGCCCCTAATGTAATAATCCTTGATGAGCCCACCAATGACCTTGATATTCAGACCTTGCGTATCTTGGAAGATTATCTTGACAGCTTTGCAGGAATAGTATTAACGGTTTCTCACGACAGGTATTTTCTTGACAGAGTGGTTACGAGGATTTTTTCATTTGAAGTAGGGGCTTCATTACAACAGAGCGAGGGTGGATATTCAGATTATCTTGAACATAAGAATCAGTCAAATGCCCTGACTGGAATGGTTGGTAATTCTGATCTGTCTAAAGCAGGTAAAGCAAAGGATAGTGGAAACAGTAAAAATGATTCTCAAAATGATCTGTCAGATAACGATAGTAAGAAAAATAAAAAGTATCGCGCACCAAGAGAAAAAACAAAGTTGTCATTTAACGAGCAGAGAGAATATGACACGATTGAATCAGAAATTGAAAGTATGGAGAAAAGAAGTGCAGAACTTGATGAACTGATTGCGAAAGCTGCCACTGATTTTGTTAAATTAACTGAGCTTACAAAAGAGAAAGAAGAACTTGAATTGCTGATAGAACAAAAATTTGACAGATTTGTAGAGCTACAGGAGATGGTGGATAGGTTTGCTAAGATGCAAGAAGAAAGAAAATGAACAAAATAGAAAAATTTGATATAATACTGCCACGGTACATAATTCTAATAGTCTGTGGCGTGTATATTATCATTTATACGGTCACACGGGCAACTAAGAATTACAAGAAATATGGAACAGCGCGAGAGCCTAAGGTACCTAAGACTACCATGAAGGAGAGGATAAATGCTGATCTGGAGACGGAGCTTCCCAATATCTGGCTTAAAGAGTTTGAAAAGAAGAATAAGAAAAGAGAAAAGAAGGGAAAGCAGCCACTTAGGAATGAAGAGTTTATGGATAAGCTTACTAAGCGGTATGATTATAAGAGGCAGAAAACTAGTACTATTGCCCTGACTATCAGTGGAGGAGTACTTGGATGCGGACTTGTTATAGCCCTTTATGAGATAGGAGTATTATCAGTGGAAGAAGGTGTAGATTTTTATGCCAACGGTTTTGAGATAATAATGTTATTCGCATTTGTTGTTGTGTGTTGCCTGATGATTGGCATGTTTATTTCTAATTTATCAAAGCCCTCATCCTTAAACTTGCCAAAGAATGAGGGCTTGTAAAATATATGATAAAAAAAGCTTATATAGTTACATTTTCATTGATATAGTTTCCAAATCTGGGAAGACACAGATGTATTTCTCCCCTGCCGGAGCTTCCGATGATCCCTTTTTCAATAAGTCTTTTTCTCGGACGACTCCAATCGCTGTGTTTTTCTTTTGTGAGAGCGAGAAGTTCCTCTACCTGCATTGAGTCCTTTTGTGCAATGAAAGACAAATAATTCTTTTCTTTTGCTGATAACTCACTCCATAATTTGTTATATACCCTTTTGGCAAGAGCGTCATCAACCTTAGCTAATATTAAATCTGTTATTTCAGCATCATGAGAATCCCACATATATTTTCCAAATGCCTGGTATGCAAATGCATAGCCTTTTGTCATTTTAGCAAGAG
>CAMHMG010000164.1 GCA_946186175.1 uncultured Clostridia bacterium
TTACATTCACCACTATTTTTCCGTTAATTTGTCCTTCATCTAATGCTATACATGCTTTTCTGAAATGGAAGGAATCACCACATTCAGCATTTGGGGTGTATTACAGAAAGGATGCAGTAGGTGAAAAGACATCTGCACTTAGAAAATTTATTGATATTTCACAGTCCTTGTTAAGCAAATCCTGAAACCTCTGCTCTTGACAAACAGACCCTTATGGTTCGGTGTTAGCAGATGCTTCTGCGTTCTTCGAACTTGAACCATCTGGAACCTATCATATGGGCTGTACTAATGCCTTGGAAAAACCTCGGCAAGTACAGCTCCAAATGGGATGCTTATAAATAAATTCTATTCAGCCAAAAACATAATTTTTCTATGATTTTGGCTGATTTGATTTAACGCAATAGTTCCTATGATACAAATACTATAATTTATGGCAATTGTTGATATTTGTTAACGTTTATGATAAAATCAAATTAGCCAAAACAAACAAAATTAAACGGAAATGGCTGAATAAAATTATGGAGGTGATATGATGATAGGTCGAGAGTGGGAAAGAAAAGAATTGATACGCAGATATGAACGTAAAAAGCCGGAATTTATAGCTGTATATGGTCGTAGACGTGTTGGGAAGACTTTCCTTATTGACAACACTTTTGAAAATAAAATTACGTTTCGCCATGCAGGGCTTTCACCGATAGATGATCAAAAATCCGGTGAAATGAATAGACAGCTGGAACAGTTTTATTATACACTTCAACTGTATCATGCAGATGTGGACCACCAGCCGAAAGATTGGCTGGAAGCTTTTTTTATGTTGGAAACATGGCTTGAAAGTGTGGATGATGGGTCGCGTCAGGTGGTTTTTTTGGATGAGCTTCCATGGCTTGATACACCAAGGTCGCATTTCAAATCGGCGTTGGAAAGTTTTTGGAACAATTGGGGATGTCACAGAAGAAATCTGATGTTCATTGTATGTGGCAGTGCAAGTTCCTGGATTCTGGACAATTTGATTAATAATCACGGTGGGTTGTATAATCGATTGACCTGTCAGATGAAACTATCTCCGTTTAGCCTGCGTGAATGCGGGCAGTTTCTTGAAGAAAACCAAATCCACTTATCCAGATATGATATAGTACAAAGTTATATGATCCTTGGTGGGATACCTTATTATCTGGATTATTTTGAACCGGGATTGAGTATGCCACAGGATATTGACAAATTATTCTTTGAAAAAAACGCTGTTCTTAAAGATGAGTATGACAGGTTGTTTTCATCTGTTTTCAGTAATCCGGATACTATGAAGAGCATTATTATGGTTTTGGCAAAAAGGCGCGAAGGGTATAAAAGGTCGGACATAGCCGAAAAACTTGAGTTTAGCTCAGGAGGAACTTTGACAAAATGTCTGAATGGTCTTATAGAAAGCGATTTTATTACTAAGTATGTTCCTTTTGGGGAAAGTATAGCATATTATAAGCTCACAGATCCATTTTGTTTGTTTTTTCTGCATTTTATGGGAAAAACACATAGAACGAATTATCGTTATTGGACAAGCAATCATAACTCGGCTTTGGCAAATTCCTGGCGCGGACTGGCTTTTGAAAATGTCTGCTTCAGGCATATTGATCAGATAAAAAAAGCACTTGATATTTATGGAGTAGATACAACTCATTCAGCATGGCTTGGTTATGACGAAGATCTTGGTGGCGCACAGATAGATCTGATATTAGACCGTGATGATCATGTTATAAACATGTGTGAGATAAAATATCTTAGTGGAGATTTTTCGGTGAATGCAGCTTATCGGCGCAAGTTAGGAAATCGTGAGGCAATCATTCAAAAGATGATTTCGCGCAAGCAGGTGATACATCATACATTGATCACAACATATGGTCTTACTCAAAATGAATACAGTGGAGTGTTTTCTAAAGTAATAACATTAGAGGATCTGTTCTTGATATAGAAGAATATCTTGTTATATAATGCAACAATATTAGATTTTTTGAACGATAAGGGGCACAGTTGTGTCCTTTTTCGATTATCAAAACCTCTGCACCCCGCAAATAGACCATAACGGTTCGGTGCAAGTCGAAGCTTCTACGTCCTGCGGACTTGGACCATCTTGAACCAGCTGTGCATAAGTCCGGCTATGGAAAACATATATTTTTCAAAAAAGTTATGGAATATGAATAATCCTGAAAAATATTAAATCATCGAATAATATAATTATGACACCGTGTTTAATCAATTGTTTGTTTGGCATGGTGTTTTAGTTTATGCCTAATTTTAAAAAATTATTGCATTATAGATCAAATGATGGTATATTCAATATAAAATAACTTGTGCAAAATCTAATTGAGAACAATTGGTGTGGAAGGAGACACTACAATGTTTAAGGTTTATGGAAGTTAGATGTGTCCTGACTGCAGAAAATGCAAGGTGAATTTTGACGAGTATGGTATCGAATATACATTTATTGATATCACGGAATCTCTTGGAGGTCTCAAAGAGTTTCTAAGACTTAGAGATAATAAGGAAATATTTGAACCTTACAAAGAAAAGGGGAAGATAGGGATTCCATTTGTAATGGGAAAAAATGGTGAAGATTTCTGCGATTGGGAAAAGTATCTGGTAGACAAGGGTTTAGAAGTGAAAAATGAGGCTTTTGGACAGGCATGCAGTATTGATGGGAAAGGATGTTAATAAATGGTCCCTTTTTAACCCTGAGGCAAAGCATATACGTCATGACACAGTCTTCCCGGAAGAGTGCAAAAGGGTATATGAAATGGGAACTTTATTAGCTGGTAAATAATAAGGAGGAATGCAAAAATGAATGAAACATTGAAGGTATTGGAGTCAAGAAGAAGCTGTAGGAGCTTTAAACCGGACATGGTAAATGAAGAAGATTTAAAAACAATTATTAAAGCTGGAACATATGCAGCAACCGGTATGGGAAAGCAAAGCCCTATTATTATTGCCGTGACAGATAAGCAGTTAAGAGACAAGCTTTCTGAGGAGAACAGAAAAATCGGTGGCTGGAATGAAGGATTTGATCCTTTCTATGGTGCACCGGTAATTCTTATTGTTCTTGCGGATAAATCTGTTCCTACATATGTGTATGACGGGTCACTTGTAATGGGTAATCTCATGAATGCGGCAGAAAGTCTTGGAGTGGCAAATATATGGATACATAGAGCTAAAGAGGAGTTTGAGTCTGATTTTGGCAAGAATATACTTAAGAAGCTTGGGATTGAGGGTGATTATGAAGGCATAGGACACTGTGCTCTGGGATATGCCGATAAGCCTGCAAATGAGGCTGCACCAAGAAAAGATAATTATGTATATTATATCTGATTGGAGGTTAGGTAGCATGAATGTATACGATATAACAGTTAAAGATAATAAAAGTAGTGATGTATCACTTTCTGAATATAAGGGAAAGGTATTGCTTATTGTGAATACAGCTACCAAATGCGGACTTACACCGCAATATGAAGGTCTGGAGGCACTTTACGAAAAATATCATGAGCAGGGCTTTGAGATTCTTGATTTCCCATGTAACCAGTTCGCATTTCAGGCTCCGGGAAGTGATGAAAAGATCGACAGCTTTTGTAAACTCCGTTACGACACCAAGTTTCCCAGATTTGCCAAGATCAAGGTTAACGGAAAGGATACAGATCCTCTTTATGTATATCTAAAGGAGCAGAAGCCCGGTAATATTAAGTGGAATTTTGCCAAGTTTCTGATAGACAGAAAGGGAAATGTCGTGGAACGATTTGCCCCTGCTGACAAACCGGATTCGTTAACTGCAGCTATAGAGCAGGAGATTAATAAGCCGGAATAGAAAAAATCATACAGAAAGGGTGATATACGGATGAAAACCAGCTTAATGAGATTATGGAAGCATATAACAGAGAAGAAAAAAGTGTAGGAATACAACTGGCAGTAGAAGTTGAACCTCTTAAAAATTTCTATAAGGCCGAAGAATACCATCAGAAGTATCTTGTAAAGAATCCCGGAGGATACTGCCACATTCCAAAGGAGATGTTCAAGCTTAATTCTGAGGTAAAAAACAGTCCGACAGGGAACTTAGAGTAATTTACAAGACCGTCACTGTATTGAAATTCTTTCTTGGATTTCCGTTCAAAAAATATTGCTGTCATTACAAAACCTCCTATCAGCTGAAAAACTGGATTATATAAATGAATTACTATAATAATTATCAAAACAGGAATGGAGAAAGTATGAAAGACTGTGATTAAATATGAACTCGTTACTATTCACGGGTTAACCCCTAGCCGTTTTTAGCCCTTCTTTCGAGAGGGGCTATTATTGTGCATATTGCATAGTGTATAGTTAAAATATTTATGCACTATTTACTTGACGTTTTGACTTAAATAGTGTGTAATGGATATACACTATGAAGGAGGTGGAGCATATGTCATCTATTGTTTATCAGGTCGATAAGAAGACTGGTGCAAAGTATGCCTATGAAAGCGTTTCTTATTGGGATAAAGAGAAACAACAGCCCCGTTCAAAAAGAAAATATATAGGCAAAGTTGATCCTGTTACCGGAGAGATCATCAGAAAGGAGGAAAGAAAAAAACATAGTGATACCGGCAATGAAAAGACATTGGAATTATCACGGCTGTATGAGGAAATAAAAAATAAAGACCGGTCTATAGAACAGTTATCCAAGGAACTTAAGGAATCACAAAAAGAGAATGAGAAACTGGTAAAACTACTGAGAAAAATACAAAGTCTTATAGAGGTGGATATAGCTGATGTATGAGGATGCTCTTGATCGTTCAGATCTGCTGTTCAAGCTGAAACTATATAAGGATAAAGTGGCGGCGTTTGAATCCGGAGAAAAATATATACGGATGGAGAAAGAATCAAAAAGGATACATGAGGCTGATCTGAGATATATTCATAAGCTTGAAAAGGAAACAGAGCAGGCCCATGCGGAAACAAGAAGAGTAAGGGATATCTGGTATGAAACCTGTGAGGACATAAACATGGAGCACGAAAAAGAAAGGGCGGCAATAAGAAAACATTATGAAGGCATCGTAAAAATAAAAGACAAAGAAATCGAACGGCTTAACAGGGAGCTTCTTAAAGCTGACAAGAAAAATACAGAGGATCATTCGAAGCTGTCAGAATGCCGTCAGGAGATGTATGATGCAAAAATACAGCTGGAGGAAGAAAAAGAGAAGAATAATGCCCTGAATGCACGTCTTAATAAAGATTACAGCAATTCATCCAAATCTTCCTCTATGAATCCTAATCATAAGACCATACAGAACAGCAGGGAAAGGACAGGAAAGAAACCGGGAGGACAAAAGGGACATAAACATCATGGTCGAAAGAATCAAAAGGCAACAAAAGTTGTAAAGATACAGGCGCCTGATAAATATGTGAATGATCCCAAATATAAACCTACGGGCAGAACGGTAAGCAAAAAACTGATAATCGTAAGACTGGTTACGGAAGTTATTGAATATCAGGCAGAGGAATTCAGAGATCAGGAAACGGGTCAGAGGGTACATGGTGAATTCCCGGCAGGTGTAGTTGATGATATAAATTATGATGGTTCCGTTAAGGCTCTTGCATATATGATCAATAATGATCTGTATACATCTGTGGATAAAACACGCGTATTCCTCAAAACGGTATCACATGGGAAGATAGATATATCGAATGGATTTATAAACGGACTGTCAAAAAAGTTTTCAGAACTGACTGCAGAGGAAAGAGAAAGCATTTTTACGGAGCTGATGGCCTCGGATGTCCTGCACTCTGATTTCACATTTGGAAGGGCAAATGGAAAACAGGGAGCCGTCATGATCAATGTCAATGAGGCAGGGAAGGTATTATACCAGGGGAGAACAAAAAAGGAGATGAGGGCATAAAAGGCTCACCTCTTGAGTATTAAGGCGGCACGCTTGTGAGCGACCACGAAGCAGCCATTATCAAACATGGAAAGAGGCATCAGGAATGCCTTGCGCATGTGGAAAGATATGCCAGAGGCAGTGAAGAGAACGAACCGGGGAAAACCTGGGGGATAAAACTGATAAACTGGATAAAAGAGAATGTAAAGTGGTGGAACGAGGTGACTGACGGGACTAAGAAATACTCTTCCAAAGAAGCAGAAAAAAGAATAAAAGATTTAAAGGAAATAGTATTGCTTGCAGAGAGTGAGTATGAATATGAACCACCGTCCGATTATTATCCTGATGGATATAATACATTCAAAAGAATAAAAGAAGATTTTGAAGATTATGTATTGTTTCTGAAAGACACTTCGGTTCCTCCAACAAATAATATAGCCGAGAGGATGGGACGCAAGTTCAAGAGAAAAGCTCATCAGGTTATGGCGTTCAGAAACATGTCCGGGCTTGGATATTTTTGTGATGGATTATCAATAATAGAATCAATAAAGGGAGCCGATAAAAATCTTTTTGATGAAATAACCAATCGTTTTAACCATGCATAAAGTATGGTTTATTTAGAAACCTATTAAGTTAAAGCACAAATCCCTGCTGTTACAGGTGGGGATTTTTTGATGGGTTAACCCGTGAATGGTAACTCTCGAACGAATGTTTTGTGTGTCATTCTGACACATCCCTTGAAATATTCAAAGGTGTTGATATACAATATATTAAAAGGCAGATATCGCATCCGAAAACATGAGTGTTTCATAGAGTACGGTGTCTGGGAAACGGGGTATCCCAAAACACGAAGTGTGCACTATATGGGGTTTCCATAAAAGATAAAGTGTCCACTTTGTAGGGATACAGGTAAAAAGAGGTTGACGAAATGATACAGTTTAAAATAAAATCCTTTAGACAGACAGACAGACAGACAGACAGACAGACAGACAGACAGACAGACAGACAGACAGACAGACAGACAGACAGACAGACAGACAGACAGACAGACAGACAGACAGA
>CAMHMG010000165.1 GCA_946186175.1 uncultured Clostridia bacterium
GGTTCTTTTTTTGCGTCAAAGAAAAACCTCAGCTAGATCGATTCCGGTTCTGGGCACTATAAGTTTGACGAAAAAGAACCCACAGGGTTCTTTTTTTGCGTCAAAGAAAAACCTCAGCTAGATCGATTCCGGTTCTGGGCCTGGACACGGAATATTTCATTTAATGTTTCTTTAGTAGCTTCAACGCATTGCCCGTCTGCTATTTGTTGTTCTGCTCTGCCTATTTTTTCTGTTAATTCTTTGTCCAAATAATGACAGAGTCTTACTTATTATTTACCTACTTGACTGATAAAGAATAAGATGATAAAGTCGAACGTGGTTAAAGTAATAATTAATAGATTTTCTTAGTTTGAGGATATATATTTGGAGGAACAATGAGCAAAAGTAGAAAAAAACAAAAATGGCATGATGAAATAAGATTAATAATGATACTTATATTTATTTTAATTGTAATGATAGCTATGTTCATTTATGTTCATTTTATATTAAAAAAGGGTGTTCAGGAAGATGCTAATTATACTCGTCATTTTATTTTTATTAGTAAATCAGAGGATTCATATACTGCAAATGATATATATAAGGAAGCTAAGGAATATGGAAAGAAACATGGAATATACGTCGAAAGTCTTAGTAAAAGCACAAGCTTGAATTATACAGTAGCTGATTATTTGAAAATGGCTACAGCGTTAAATGTTGACGGGATAATTGTTGAAGCATCAGATGACGTAATGATCAGAAGGGGAATAAACGGTGCGAATGAAGCAGGTATTCCTGTTATTACTTTATTATCAGATTGTCCGCGTTGTTACAGAAAGTCATTTATGGAACTTGGGGAGTATAATTTAGGTAGAGAGTATGGAAGAATAATTATTGATATAACAAAAACTAGAAAACCAAAGGTCATGGTACTGGTAGATGATAACGAAGAGAATCAGGTCGGTGATATTATATATGGATTGACAGAAACATTAGAAAATGAAGGAAATCATCTTGAAGTTAATATAATAAGAGAAGAAGTTGATGGTTCACTTAACTTTAGATTAATGAACAAAGTAAGTGAAATAATATCTAATAATGAAGAAAAGCCGGATATTATAGTATGTTTAAATGAAAGAGATACACAAATTGTACATCAGGCGATAGTTGATTATTCATTATCCGGTGATGTGCAAGTTATAGGAACCGGTATTTCAGGGTCGTTATTAACTTCTGTAAGGGATAATGAATTTTCTGCATTGGTTGATGCTGATGCTAAGCAGGCAGGCATGATGTGTATTGATGCATTGATTAAATATATACAAACAGGTGAAATAGAGGATCATATAATTGTTGACGATACCATTGTTATAAGAGATAATGTTGAGAGGTATATTAATGAATATTAAGAAGGGATCTTTTAGTGAACAGGTAATAAAAATTTTTTTATTGACTTTTTTCATTATGTTTATAGTCAATATATTTATTTTAAACAATATGAAATCTGTATTAGATAATGTAGACTTGACATATGAGGGCAACAGAAAATTAATGGAAATGCGTGACAGTTTGGATAGTATTCATCTTGGAATGCAGGAATACCTTAATACTAAAGACGAGAATACTCTTAATAAATTCTATTCAGATGAGGATAAATTTAAGGATTTAATCAAAAATCTTAAGCATGATTCAGTTAAAACGGAGTTGCAGATCAAAGAAAATGGTCTTTATAATTTATCTGAGGAATATATTCAGAGTGTTAACCAGACCGTAATAGCAAAAAAAGGTAAAAATATTGAGAAATATCAGGAATACCAGAATAAAGCAAACTCTGAATATGAATATACGACATCATATATGACTAATCTTAACAATTTAATGTTTCTTAATAATTCTTCTTCATATAAGAGAATGTTGGAACTGACAAAGTATACAGAAGTATTATATAGCATTATTATTATGCTTTCAGGATTCCTTGATATATGTATATTAGTTCTGTCTATAAGAAAATTAACAGATCCGCTTAAAAAACTTGCTGAAACAGCTGAAGAAGTCGGAAATGGAAACCTTGATATTGTGCTTGTTGAAAGTAATGCAGTTAATGAGATAGGAACGGTTAATCGAGCATTTAATCAAATGGTTGTCAGCCTTAAGGATTACATTGACAGATTCAGGCAAAGTCTTCAGAAGGAGAGTGCTCTAAAGGAAAAATCAATACGTATGGAGTCATCAGTTAGAGAGGCTGAATTAAAATATCTGCAAGCGCAGATTGATCCACATTTTCTTTTTAATACGCTAAATGCAGGTGCTCAATTGGCAATGATGGAAGGCGCTGATAAAACATATAATTATATTCATAAGGTTGCAGATTTTTTCAGAACCAAGATCAAAAAAGATTCATACTTCTCCACAATTTACGAAGAGCTTAATATAGTTGATGATTACATTTATATTCTTAATGGAAGATATTCAGGAGAGATAATATATACAGCAAATGTTGAGGAGGGACTAGGTAATATCAGTATACCCAGTATGATATTCCAACCTATAGTAGAAAATAGTATTAAACACGGTCTTTCAGAGGTGGATTGGGAGAAACATATTGATATTTCGGTATATGAAGAAGATGATAATGTGGTTGTATCAATTAGAGATAATGGTGTAGGAATGTCCCAAGACATTATTAATAAGATAATGGCAGGTGAATCTGTTCATGAGTACGAACATAAAAAAGGTGAAGGTATTGGAATGGATAATGTTATAGAAAGACTTAGAAATTTTTATAATACAGACAATGTTGTGGAAATAACAAGTGTAGGACCTAATATGGGTGTTGAAGTGGCATTATTTATTCCAAAGAACAGTAAGGAGATTAACTAAGATGTATAAAGTATTAATTGCAGATGACGAAAGTATAGTAATTGATGCGCTGAAATTTATTATTAACAGTAACTATAAAGAAGAATGTGTTATTGAAACAGCTAATACAGGCAGGAGAGTTATAGAGCAGGCTGAGTATTTCAGACCGGATATTGTTTTTATGGATATTCAAATGCCGGGAATTAACGGAATAGAGGCTATGCGCGAAATCAGGAAAAGCAATGACAATATCATTTTTATTGTTGTCAGTGCATTTGTTAAGTTTGATTACGCTAAAGATGCAATAGATATTGGGGTGCTTGAATATATAAACAAACCTATTAATAAAGATGAAATAGTTGAGACTCTCAAAAAAGCAATGGAAAAAGTCGATATGACTAAGAGCAAGCGTAGCGAGGATCTTGCCAATAAAGAGAAGTTGGAGATAGTCACTCCAATTATTGAGAATGGTTTTATTTATTCATTAATTTATCAGAATAATAATCTTGAGGATCTGAATAATTACAAAACACTTTTGGGAATTGAAGAAGATGCAGGATATATTATGTCTCTTCAGTTTGGAGATGCCGCTGAATGCGACAGTATGAAGAATCCTATAGGCTCTAGTGTAAGACTTCAAAAGGAATACCCCAGAATAAAATCTGTAATTAAGGCTTTTTTCAGATGCTGTGTAGGCGCCATGATGGGAAATATGATACTGATATTCGTTCCGATGGATGTAAGCGGGCAGGATGACGAATATGAGATGAGAGTAACAATAATTGATAATGCAAGAAAAATGACGCGAGAGCTGTGTAATGTCTTTGATGCACGTTTCAGAGTAGGAATCGGATCGATACATGATATTGATAATCTTGTGGAATCATATAATGAGGCGATGAGATCCTTGTCTTATAACAGTTCGGACTCGGTTGTTCATGTTAAGGATATGCCGATCTTATGTAATTTTGATGAGGATTACCCGATCAATACAGAGAGAGCATTGTTCAAATGTATTGAAGAAGGTAATGTTAATAAAGCCACATATTATGCTAAGGAATTTTTTGACTGGATGATGGACAGGCATAGAGAAAATGTGATGGATGTTAAGCTTAAAGTTCTTGAATTTGTATTAAGAGCAGAAACTATAGGATTTGAAAGCGGTGGAATGGTATATCATTTTAACATGAGAAGCGAATACTTAAACACTATTAATGGTATAGTTACATATGATCAGCTATATGATTGGTTCCAAGTGAAAATAAACAGCGTATGTCATAATATACTGACTAAGAAGGAAGAGAGCAGCGTAGATATAATCAGAAATGCTAAGGAATATATTGAAAACAATTATTCAAAGGATTTGATACTTGATGATGTTTCTAAAGAATTTCAGATCAGTCCTTATTACTTTAGTAAGTTATTTAAAAAACGTACAGGCAGTACATTTATAGAGTATCTTACAATGATAAGGATAGAAAAGGCAAAACAGTTACTTAGAAATACTTCAAAAAGTATGAAAGAGATATGCATGGAGATAGGTTATTCTGATGCTAATTATTTCAGCCGTACATTTAAGAAAAATGTGGGTGTTACACCGTCTGAATATAAGGAAGGCAAGGAACAAATAACGGAAATTCAATAAGAAGATTAAATGCTGGTCTGTTATTTTAAAGACTAGCATTTTTTTGTATAGGATTTTGATGATTCAAATTTGTGCTATGATGTGAAAAAAAAGATAGAAATATGACAAAAAAAAACAGTAAGTAGCAAGTTATTTTAGTTAAAGTGGTGATATACTTAACTCAACCCCAAAAAAGGAAATATTTTATACGGAGGTATGTAAAATGAAGAAAAAAGTTTTGAGTTTCTTACTCGCAGCAACTATGGTTATGGGACTTGCTACAGGTTGTGGTTCAAGCTCATCTACATCAGAGGGGTCTGATTCAAGTGATGACGCAGCAACAACCGAGGCAGCTGCAGCAGATGATGCATCTGATTCAAGTGATGATGCAGCAGCTTCAAGCTCAGCAGATGGTGAGCTTCAGGTAGGTATCGTATTACCAACAAAGGACGAGCCAAGATGGTTACAGGATCAGGCTAAGTTCGAAGAGATCTTAGGAGATGCTGGTTTTACTAATCAGGTATTATTCAGTCAGGGTTCTTCATCAACAGAGAAGACTAACGTTGAGACATTAATCTCTAAGGGTATCAAAGTTTTGATCATCTGTCCACATGATGATGCAGCAGCAGCAGCAGCAGTTCAGGAAGCTAGAGATGCTGGAGTTAAGGTTATCTCTTATGACCGTCTTATCACAGGAACAGACGCAGTTGACTACTATGTAACATTCGATAGTAAGGCAGTTGGTGCTGCTCAGGGTCAGTACCTTATCGACAATGCTCCAGAGGGAAGCGATATTCCACTTTACCTCTTCGCTGGTGCAGCTACAGATAACAACGCTTTCATCTTCTTCGAGGGTGCTTGGAGCGTACTTCAGCCAAAGATTGCTGACGGAACATTCAAGATTGCTAACTCTGACGAAGCAGAAGCACTTAAAGATAAGGCAGAGCTTTCAAGAGAAGAAATCGGTAAGATCATCGGTCAGATCACAACAGATTGGGATTTCAACGTAGCTAAGTCTAAAGCAGAGGCTAACCTTACAGCAGTTGGTGCTGATATGAAGGGTGATGTTCTTGTATTAGCTCCTAACGATGGTACAGCTCGTTCAATCGCAGACGTATTCGCATCAGACAAAGATGTAAGCAGCTATGTAGTAACAGGTCAGGATTCAGAGAAGGCTTCAGTTCAGTACATTATCGATGGTAAGCAGTCTATGACAGTATTCAAGGATACAAGAACATTGGCAGCTGACTCAGTTGCAATGGCAGTTGACATTCTTGATGGCAAAGAGCCTGCTACAGATTCAACATACGACAATGGAAATATCGAAGTTCCTGCTAAGCAGACAGATATCAATGTTGTAACAAAAGACAATGTAAAAGAAGTTCTTATAGATTCAGGATATTATGAAGCTTCTGAATTTACCGGATTAGAGTAATTAATTATAAGAAGGGACGCCGGCTTTGTATAAAGCCGGCGAATCTTTGAAGGGAGGTTTCCTATGAGCGATTATATACTGGAAATGAAAGGTATAGTTAAAGAGTTTCCGGGTGTTAGAGCGTTAGATAACGTTAATTTTAAGGTAAAACGTGGTGAGATTCATTGTCTTGTAGGTGAGAATGGTGCAGGAAAATCAACTCTTATGAAAGTATTATCCGGGGTATATCCTCATGGAACTTATTCGGGTGACATAGTATATAATGGAGAAGTACAGAATTTTAAAAGAATTGCAGACAGTGAAGAAAAAGGCATAGTTATTATCTACCAGGAATTGGCTTTGATACCTGAGCTTTCATTATATGAAAATATTTATTTCGGACATGAAATAGTTAAAGGTAAAGCTATAGATTGGAATGAGACAATTGTTAAAGGAGCAGAGATGCTCGATAAGGTTGGCCTTAAGGCAGACCCGTCTATGAAGGTTAAAGATTTAGGTGTTGGTAATCAGCAGTTGGTTGAGATTGCAAAGGCACTCAGTAAGGATGTTAAGCTATTGATCCTTGATGAGCCTACTGCTTCTCTTAATGAGGACGATAGCCAGAACCTGTTAAATCTTATGAGAGAATTGAAGGCACAGGGTGTTACCTGTATCATGATCTCACATAAATTAAGAGAGATTACTGCGATAGCTGATACTATTACAGTATTACGAGACGGCTCAACTGTATGTTCTATGGCTGCTGATGAATATTATGGTGAGGCAGAGATTATTAAACACATGGTTGGTCGTGAAATGAATGATATTTATCCTAAGAGGGATAAGAAGGAGTTTGGTGCTAAAGCTTTAGAGCTTAAGAACTGGACTGTATATGATCCTGCTTTGGGAAGAGAGATATTACATAATGTTAATATCAATGTCCGCAAGGGAGAGATTGTTGGTCTTCAGGGACTTATGGGTGCCGGTCGTACAGAGTTGGCACTTAGT
>CAMHMG010000166.1 GCA_946186175.1 uncultured Clostridia bacterium
ATCAAAACAGAGATACTCAATTATCTTAAAGATCAGAAGATTGAGCTTAGGAATGAGTCTGCAATATCATCAGACTATTTCCCTTCCGGTAATGAATTTCTTGTAAAATGCAGCATCAAAGAAAGGAAACAGACACTTCTAGAAATTAAGATTGCCGTACCCACAAAAGAACAGGCAATTCATATATGTGATACATGGAAAGATAAGAACGAAGAAATATATCAATATTTAATGACAGAAATATGGCAGGATACCTGATATGGTACCCTGCCATTATAGTTTTAACAGCTCATTATTCCACATCGCCTGTCGGCTCTGTTAATTGATTATTCCATATTACTCTCTATGTAGTTCCATATCTCATCACGTCCCTGCTTAGTCTGCGCAGAAAAAGCAAAAATCGTATCATCTGAATCCATACCAAGTTTTTTTCTAATAATACTTAGATTCTTCTGAAGTTGGGATCTTTTAATCTTATCAAGTTTGGTTGCAATTATTACCGGAGAAAAACCACTTTGCAGAATCCAGTCATACATCATTTTATCATTAGCTGACGGTTCATGACGAATGTCCACCAATAAGAAAACCATAACAAGTTTCTCAGAATTGTTAAGGTATCTCTCAATCATCTTACCCCATTTTTCTCTTTCATTCATAGAAACCTTTGCATATCCATATCCCGGCAGATCAACAAAATAAAAAGCTTCATTGACATTATAGAAATTAATCGTCTGAGTCTTACCCGGAGTTCCTGAGGTTCTTGCTAATGCCTTTCTATTTAATAATCCATTAATTAGTGAAGATTTTCCAACATTGGATTTTCCGGCAAATGCAATCTCTATCTTATCATTTCTGGGTAATTTACTTGTTATTCCACAGACTGTTTCCAATCTGGCACTCTTGATAACCATACATATCTCCTTGTTTGTTTATTATCTTTTATTTCTTTAGCGAAAATGATCTCTTAACAATTCCCTGTTCAATTACTTCTTCTATTCTACTAACATATATAATTTCAAGACCTTCAATAATCTCAGTCTCAATTTCCGAAACATTTCTCTTGTTTTTCTCAGGAACAAGCACTTTCGTGATTCCGGCATTTTTTGCAGCTAATAGCTTTTCTTTAAGTCCACCTATCGGCAAAACATTACCTTTCAAGGTTATCTCACCTGTCATTGCCAAATTTCCATCGATTGCTTTATTGAGAAGCGCTGAATACATAGCCAAAGCCATGGTAATACCAGCCGAAGGACCATCCTTTGGGGTTGCTCCTTCCGGAACATGGACATGAATAACATGTTTATAAAAGTATTCCTCGGGTAATTTCTTGATCTCCGGAAGTGTTCTAATACAAGAAAGTGCAATTCTAGCTGATTCCTTCATAACATCACCAAGATTTCCTGTAAGATTAAGTTCAGATTTTCCATCAAGAAGATTAACCTCTATAGACAAAGTATCTCCGCCAAACTTAGTCCACGCAAGACCGTTAGCGATTCCAACCTTAGAATCATGATCCAGATCGTCACTGCTGTATTTCCATACGCCTAATAATTCAGGAATTTTCTTAGCCGTGATGGTAATAGACTTAAATTCATTGGTCAATATTCCTTTAGCCGCTTTCTGCATCAGTCTTGAGAGAAGCTGCTCTAAACGTCTAACACCGGCTTCCTTTGTATAATGCCTGATCAATTCATATATTGCATCATCCGTTATCTTAAACTGACGTTTTAACAATCCATTTTTCTTCAAATTCTTAGGAACCAGATATAACTTGGCTATATGGTATTTCTCATTTTCAGTATAACTGTTGACCTCTATAATTTCCATACGATCTCTTAAGGCATCCGGTATTTCGGAAGCATCATTAGCAGTTGCAATGAATAAAACATGAGAAAGATCAACAGGTACTTCAAAATAATGATCAGTAAAATATACATTCTGTTCACCGTCAAGGACTTCTAACAATGCCGCTGCAACCGCACCCTTATAATCACTGCTTGTCTTATCTATCTCATCTAATAAGATTAAAGGATTCTTAGTCCCTGATTTCTTTATTGATGTAAGTATTCGACCCGGCATTGCACCGATATAAGTTTTTCTATGTCCACGTATTTCTGCTTCGTCCTTAACTCCACCTAAAGAAATTCTTATATATTTCTTGTTAAGCGCATCAGCAATAGATCTGGCAATAGATGTTTTGCCTGTTCCCGGCGGTCCTACAAGACATAGAATCGGAGCATCTTTTCTGTCATTTAATATTCTGACAGCCATATAATCTATTATTCGCTCCTTGATCTTATCCAATCCATAATGGTCTTTTTCCAATTTATCAATTATCTCACTTAAATCATTATTCTCTATACTCTCATTATTCCATGGATATTCTAACAATGTCTCAATATAATTCCGAAGAACTGCACTCTCAGATGATGAATAACTAAGATTAGCAAATCTCTTGATCTCGCGTTCTAACT
This sequence comes from uncultured Clostridia bacterium, assembly GCA_946186175.1. Lineage (GTDB taxonomy): Bacteria > Bacillota > Clostridia > Lachnospirales > Lachnospiraceae > CAG-590. The sequence continues at coordinate 2,475 of CAMHMG010000166.1, forward strand.
TCTCTCTTACTTCTAATGGAGGATCAGCTTTTTCAAGCATCTCATTGTATCTTTTCTCCTCGTCATCAGTATCAACATCACCTAACTCTTTATGAATAAGCTTAAGCTGTTCTCTTAGAACATATTCCTTTTGATTCTTATTAACACACTCCTTTAATTTATCGTTAATTTCCTTACGAATTCCGGCTATAGATAGTTCATTATCAAGAATCGAAATCAACTTGTATGTTCTCTTTGTAATATCTACAGTTTCAAGAAGCTTTTGTTTTTCAGAAAATTTAATAATATCTGTACTTGCAATTATATCAGTCAAATATTTTAATCTGTCTATTTTCTTGATAGAATCATAAACCCTGTCTTCTGAAAAAAGATTGAGTTCGTCACAACGTCTCACCTGTTCTTTGATCATCCTAAGACCGGCTTCTCTTTCATGAACATCTAACGTATCCTCATCCTCGAACAATTCAAATGCTTCTACCCTATAGAATTCACCATCTTTTTTGATATCACAAAGCTTTGCTCTGCATCTGACATCTATAAGTATTCGTATTACTCCATTCGGAAGCTTATATAATTGTTTGACTTTAGATAAAGTGCCAACAGAATATACATCTGTAATCTTAACATTAGTTGTTATTGGCTTATCTTTAGCCGCAACAACAAAAAGCTCAGTATTCTCTCTAAGAGCAGCATTCACCCCCATAACAGAGCCATTCTGTCTTATATCTAGATGTAGTGTTGTTTCCGGCATCAGGACTATATCTCTCATTATCAGGAGAGGAAACCATGTATCATTAGCATCCATATTAACCCACCTCAAATTCCAGTAACTATATAACTCTATTCTTAATATTATAAAAGGCTATTGTATATTATTCAATAGCCTTTATAAATCATTTATGCAATTTCACCGCTATTCTTCTTAGCGTGACGTTTTGAAAATGTTTTCTTCTGTCTCGGTACATCAGAATATACTATATCCGGCTTTCCTGTTCCCTCAACAGTTTCCTTGGTTATGATACATTTTGATATCATCTCATCAGAAGGTATCTCATACATAAGATCATTGACACTCTTCTCAATGATTGAGCGTAGTCCTCTTGCTCCGGTCTTTCTTTCCATTGTTTCCTTAGCAATAGATCTTAAAGCCTCTTCCTCGAACTCCAACTCAACGCCGTCCAACTCAAAGAGCTTCTTGTATTGCTTGCATATAGCACTCTTTGGCTCTGTAAGAATTCTCATAAGAGCGTCCTCATCGAGTAGATCAAGTGTAACAGTAACAGGAACACGACCGATAAACTCAGGAATAAGACCATATTTGACATAGTCTGACGGAGTAACCTGTTTTAATATTTCTCCAACATTTTCTTCCATCTTATCTGCCAGTTCTGCACCAAATCCTATAGATTTCTTACCGACACGATTCTCTATTACTTTTTCAAGTCCATCAAATGCGCCCCCACATATGAATAGAATATTAGTAGTATCGATCTGAATGAACTCCTGATGTGGATGTTTTCTTCCACCTTGAGGCGGAACAGATGCAACAGTCCCCTCAATAATCTTAAGCAATGCCTGCTGAACGCCTTCACCGGAAACATCTCTTGTTATCGATACATTCTCAGACTTCTTCGTAATCTTATCAATCTCGTCAATATAAATGATTCCATGCTGAGCTCTCTCAATATCATAATCAGCCGCCTGAATTATCTTAAGAAGAATGTTTTCTACATCTTCACCGACATATCCGGCTTCAGTAAGAGCGGTAGCATCAGCAATAGCAAATGGTACATTCAATAACTTTGCTAAAGTTTGAGCAAGATAAGTTTTACCTGATCCTGTCGGACCGACCATGATAATATTACTCTTTTGGAGTTCTACATCAAAATCTTTGTCTGACAAAATTCTTTTATAATGATTATAAACCGCAACAGATAATACCTTCTTAGCTTCCTCCTGACCTATCACATATTGATCAAGGAACTCCTTAATCTCCTTAGGCTTTAAGAGATTGATCTCTGTTGAATCGTCAAAATCATCTAACTCATCTTCTATTATCTCTGAACAAACCTCAATACATTCATCACAAATATAAACATTATGACCTGCAATGAGTTTTCTTACTTGATCTTGTGTTTTGTTACAGAATGAACACCGAAGCGGTCTTCTGTCATCACTTCGAATAGCCATCGCTACACCTCTACTTCTTATTATTTAAGTTCCTCTCGATTTTCAATAACTACATCGATCAAACCATATTCCTTAGCTTCAGCAGCACTAAGCCAATTATCACGATCAGTATCCTGCTCGATTATCTCTATAGGTTTGCCAGTTTCTCTAGCAAGAATCTCATTTAATTGTTTCTTCTTACGAAGAATATGCTCTGTAGCAATCTTCATATCACTCGCCTGGCTTCCGCTTGGCATACCACCCATAGGCTGATGTATCATTATCTCAGCATTAGGGAGCGCCATACGTTTACCAGGGGCTCCGCCCGCTAAGAGGAATGCTCCCATACTGGCAGCCATACCAATACATATAGTTGAAACATCACATTTGATGTAATTCATAGTATCAAAAATTGCAAAACCGGCAGAAATAGAACCGCCCGGACTATTGATATAGAAATGAATATCCTTCTTAGGATCTTCTGATTCAAGGAATAATAACTGAGCTACAACAAGGCTTGCAGTGGTATCATTAACCTCTTCTCCAAGAAATATGATTCGTTCTTTGAGCAATCTTGAATAAATATCATAAGAACGCTCTCCTCTGCTAGTCTGCTCAATGACATAAGGCACAAGACTCATACTTATATCCTCCTAGTATTAAATATATTATAATTCACATCAACTGTTATTTTTCAACTGCTGCATCGCGAACAAGATCAACAGCTTTCTGTACAGCGATATCAAGTTTGATAGCTTCTTTCTCAGAATCACCGACAAGATCTTTCAATTTGTCAGGCTCCATCTGGTATGTCTCAGCCATCTTTTCAAGCTCTGCATTGAGTTCTTCTTCAGAAACTTCAATATTCTCAGCCTTGACAACAGCCTCTAATACAAGACGTGACTTAATTCTTCTGATAGCCTCAGGCTCAGCTGTCTCCATGAATTTCTCCTTAGTCATTCCTGAGAACTGGAAGTACTGGTCAATAGAAAGGCCCTGATAGCTTAACTGCTGAGCAAATTCGTTAACCATCTGTTCTTTCTGAGTATCAATCATAGGTGTAGGGATCTCCATCTCTGCATCCTCAATAATCTTGTCAATAACCTTGCTTTCCTTCTCGTTCTTTGCTTCTTTCTCTTTCTTCACTTTGAGTGTTGCCTTCAAATCCTCTTTGTATTCATCTAAAGTATCAAATTCTGAAACATCAGCAGCAAAATCATCATCAAGCTCAGGAAGCTGTGTCTCTTTGATACCATTCAATTTACACTTGAATACTGCAGGCTTACCGGCAAGCTCTTCTGCCTGATAATCCTCAGGGAATGTAACATTAACATCAAACTCATCACCAATATTCTTGCCAACGATCTGATCCTCAAATGTATCGATAAATGAATGAGAACCAAGTTTTAACTGATAGTTTTCACCCTTTCCTCCCTCAAATGCAGCGCCATCAACAAATCCTTCAAAATCAAGAGATACTTCGTCATCAAGCTTTGCAGCTCTGTCTTCAACAGGTACATTACGAGCATTCTGCTTCTGCTCATTAAGAAGAGCAGCTTCTATATCTGCATCTGTAACTTCAGCATCAACCTTCTCAATCTCAACGCCCTTATAATCGCCAAGTGTAACCTCAGGCTTAACAGCAACAAGAGCAGTATAAATGAATTCCTTACCTTTTTCCATCTGTGTTACATCTATCTCAGGTCGTGATACAATATCTAATCCACTCTCATCCATAGCATCAGAATAAGTCTTATCTATACATGTATTGGCTGCATCCTCATAGAACAATTCCGGACCATATGCTTTCTCCAAATAATTCTGAGGTACTTTACCCTTACGGAATCCTGGTACACTAAACTGTTTCTTTCTCTTATTATATGATGCCTTCATACCATCAATAAAATCCTCGGCAGGTACCGTAACAGTAAGCTTTGCCATATTCTTTTCTAAATTTTCCACTGTTAAATTCATCTTTAACAATTCCTCCTTAAAAATTACCTTGTATTTTGATCATTCGGCGAAAGTAAATATCTGCTAATCGCTTGACACTACTTTCATTCCGTTTAGATATATATCAGCAGTGCAAACACTTCTGCACAATTCAGTACATTATATCATGCGTATACCTATTATGTAAAGAGTAAAATCAAAAAGGT
>CAMHMG010000167.1 GCA_946186175.1 uncultured Clostridia bacterium
CCATTAGCATCCTTTAAGTCCTTAGGAACCACCGTATATCCAAGACGTGTTCCGGTAAAGCCTGCATTTTTCGAAAAACTTCTAAGCTCTATTGCACAGGTCCTCGCACCATCGCACTCATAGATAGTATGCGCAACATCATCTTCGCTTATATAAGCCTCATAAGCAGCATCGTAAATGATAACTGCATGATTCTCGTTTGCATAATCCACCCATTTCTGAAGCTCTGTCTTAGGAACAGTAGCTCCTGTCGGATTATTAGGAAAACACAGATATATAATATCCGGCGTCTCTTTTGGAAACTCAGGTGCAAAATTATTATCTGCCTTGCATGGCATATATATTACGTCAGTCCAAAGCTCCGTCTCCTTATTAAAACTACCGGTTCTGCCTGCCATGGCATTGGTGTCCACATACACAGGATACACCGGATCGCACACAGCGATCTTATTATCTGATGAAAATATCTCCTGAATATTTCCTGAATCGCTCTTGGCACCATCACTTACAAATATCTCATCGATCGAAACCTTTGCCCCGCGAGCTTCAAAATCATTCTTAACTATTGCACTTCTAAGAAACTCATAGCCAAGATCAGGTGCATATCCCTTAAATGTCTCCTTGACCGCCATCTCATCAACCGCTTTGTGAAGGCTGTCAATAATAGCAGGAGCAAGAGGCTGTGTCACATCTCCTATTCCTAATGAAATAACTTCCTTATCAGGATTTGCCTCCTTATATTCTTTGACCTTTTTTGCAATCGTTGAGAAAAGATAGCTTCCCGGTAATTTTAAATAATTGTCATTTGCTTTAAACATTGTTATCCTCCTTATATCTTCGTATAATTTAATTAATATAGTATTTCTTCTTAATGGCGCAAAAGGGCGCCTCGAGTACAAATCTCGAAACACCCTTGCTTCTTAACATCATTATTTATTATTGATAAAATCTACTATAATATAATGCATTTCCCCTTTGAAACGCTATGTACAGTATAAAGCTTTATTGATAAATGTCAAGGAAAATTTTCCCGATGTCTATCATTGTATTGATAGCATTTGATTAATACAGCGCACCGCTTCCTCGTCCTTCTGCCAAGTCAATAACTATTACTAACGCAATGCTTCAACATCAATCTCTCCGTCAAATACAACCTTAGCTGGTCCTGTCATGAAAACAACATTCTCATTCCTGTCCCAGCGCACCTTGAGATCTCCGCCGAGCAGATGAAGTGTTATCTCATCTTCTGTGAGTCCGTTAAGAATACAGGCAACAGTAGATGCACATGCACCTGTTCCACAAGCAAGAGTCTCACCTGAGCCTCTCTCCCATACACGCATATTAACTTCATTGCGACTTAATACCTGTATAAATTCCACATTTACCCTATTAGGAAATGCTGCATGAAATTCAAACTTAGGTCCTTCTTCTTCAAGTGGAAATGATGCCGTATCATCAACAAAAGTGATGCAATGCGGATTTCCCATTGAAACACAGGTAACATTGTATTCCTTACCATCTACTTCAAGCGTCTTGTCAACCACCTGTGCAAGTCCGGATTTTTCCGAATCAGACACTCCCTTAATAGCATCTACATTAACCGGAACCTTCTCAGGAACAAGTTCAGGACTTCCCATATTAACAGTAATGAGAGCAACCTTACCATTCTCTATGGTAAAATCCAGATACTTGATTCCCGCTAAAGTCTCAACAGAAATCCTCTCCTTATCGGTAAGTCCGTAATCGTACACATATTTACCTACACAGCGAATTCCGTTACCGCACATCTCTGACTGCGAACCGTCAGCATTATACATTTCCATAGTAAAATCAGCCACCTCAGACGGTTTGATAAGAATAAGTCCATCAGAGCCTACTCCAAAATTTCTGTTACTGATCTTTACTGCAAGCTCTGAGGGGTTCTCAACCTTTTCCTCAAAACAGTTAACATATACATAATCGTTTCCAATTCCCTGCATCTTTGTAAACTTCACTATTATTCTTCCTCCTTAATAATGTCCCATTACACTTTCTTTTTTTACAATAAATCAGCTTCACACTTTATAGAGATATTCATCAAGCTCCCACCGGGTAACCTGCTCTCTAAACCTGTTCCACTCATCTCTTTTGGCTGCAAGATATTTGGTGTGAACATGTTCACCCAACACGCCCTTAATGAATTCATCATCCTCAAAATAATGACAAGCCTTGCTCAGGTTAGACGGAATCACATCTATGCCTCTCTCAAGAAGCTCCTTCTTACTCATCTCATACATATTACAGTCCACAGGATCCGGCACAGATAACTTCCTCTTCATACCATCAAGTCCCGCTGCCAGACAAACCGCAATCAACAGATATGGATTAGCAGCCGGATCAGGGGTACGAAGTTCCACCCTCATGTGCTCTCCTCTCACAGACGGAATCCTGATCATCGGACTTCTGTTCCCTTCTGACCAGCATATGTGCATCGGTGCCTCATGTCCCGGAACCAGTCTTTTATAAGAATTGACCAACGGGTTAGTAATAAGAGTCATGGCTTTTGCATGTTCAAGAAGTCCCGCAATAAAATGATAACCTTCTTCACTCACTCCACTCGGAGAATTGTAGTCATTGAAGATATTCCTGCCATCCTTGTCCATAGACATATTGATATGCATTCCCGAACCACACTCGCCATATATGGGCTTTGGCATAAAGCTTGCAAACATATTATGCCTTCTTGCAACCGCCTTTGCCACAAGTTTAAATGTCACCAGATTGTCAGCAGCCTTTAAAGCATTAGAGTATTTTATATCAATCTCGTGTTGCGCGGGTGCCACCTCGTGATGTGACGATTCAATCTCAAAACCCATTTGTTCCAGATTAAGAATGATATCACGCCTCACATTTTCACCATGATCAAGCGGAGAAATGTCAAAATATCCCGCTTTCTCATTGGTCTTAGTCGTAGGTCTTCCTTCTTCATCCATGTGAAATAAAAAGAACTCACACTCAGGTCCCACATCAAAGCGATATCCCATATCCGCAGCCTCTTCTAATACCTTTCGCAAGACATATCTGGGATCACCCTCAAACGGCGTTCCATTCGGACGATATACCTCACATATAAGCCTTGCAACTTTTCCCTCTTGTGGTCTGAACGGGAAAATAGTAAATGTATTAAGATCCGGATACAGATACATATCCGATTCATCGATCCTTACGAAACCCTCGATTGATGAACCGTCAAACATACATTTATTATCCAGCGCTTTTTCAAGCTGACTGGCAGTAATTGCAACATTTTTCAATGCGCCGAATATATCGGTAAACTGAAGACGTATGAACTCAACGCCTTCTTCTTCCACAATTTTCATAATATCCTGTTTTGTATATTTAGACATGTAATCCCCCCTATAGATATTAATTCAAGTGCTCATATTATACACAGCATGACTCGCACTAAACTCAATCTTGCTTTGCAAGATTTCGCTAAGTGCTCATATTATACACAGCATGACTCGCACTAAACTCAATCTTGCTTTGCAAGATTTCGCTAAGTGCTCATATTATACCATTATTGCGCATTTGTGAAAATAAAAAAGAATTATTCTTACAGTCTTGTACGCATTAGTTTCCTTTATATTAATTGTTCATACAATGGAGAAACGCATTTGAGTATTATTTATAGCATTCACTAAATGCTGGTCTCATATCTTCTATCTGCCTTCTGGATAAACCATAATCTATTGCCACGCTTTCCCAATTGTCTCTTACAACTACCAATATTTCTTCTGCCATTTTCTTTGCTGCGTTCTCAGAAATTCCAAATCTCACTGCCGTAGATATTGCAAGATCAATTGAAATACTATTATCAACATCATCGACAAGAAGTGAGAGTTCATCTCCATATGGAACCGGATTCACATCATACATCGGAGATAAAATCCAACCTTGATCAGTGAGCATAAAGGCGTGATTTCTTAAATGATCATCCGTATTAGTTACAGCCATATTAAATACTATTCTTTTCCATAATTCTATCAGGTCTGATTTTGGTTTTACACCATTGGATTTTATAAAACTTACAATATCAAGATAACTCGTTCCATCTGCAGCAGATGCACCATCTGTCTTTCCCAAAAGAGTCATTGCTGAAGCAAAATGAAATCTTCGCTTTCCATCTCTATCAAATCTTCTGACAAGAAAAGTACTACCCAGTTTAGAATATTTCTCCATCTTGGACTCAGGGACATTTAATCCACACATTCTCGCAAGATCGTGAACAACCTTTTCCCATGCACCGGTATCATTTTCATCATTCTTAGAAGGAAATTTTGCAATCCACAACTGTCCTTTAGTATCTACAACCGTCGCTTTAGGTCTTGCTCCTCCCAAAGAGGAACCGGGCTTTATCAGTTGATCAAGCCATTTACCTATCATCCCTGTTTCGTCGTTTTCAAAATTTCTAGAAGCTTCTTCCAGGGTTCTAAGCGATGTCCATGGTGGAACTGAAGTTTCTTCATCATCCGAAAGAAAATGACCATCAGGATCTAACTTTAGACGTAATCCGCCCATCCTTGTCTCATCATATACTCCAAGAAGATAATCACTATCATATAGCTTTCTTGGTTTTCTCCCCTCTTTTTCTGCAAGGAGACGCTCTCTCTTATTCATGAGTACTCTTCCCCATCTATCGGGAGATGCATCTGCAAACATACCAAATATATTCTTACCTGTTGGAAACTGTCGTCCGGGAAATGGCTGCAGTTCGGGATCAAGACTTATTGACAATCTGTTATTTATAAGCCATTCCTCATCATATTCAAAAGAATATGTCTCTCCGCCTTTAATGACTGCCACATACAATTTTCCTATTAGAACAGATTCCTTATAAGAAAAATCATCATAGACATATATTGTTTTATCTTCGCCCGCCATTAACCTTTCCTCCTTGTTGCACGCTTTCGGGTCAGCAAATTAAGATCCTGCATCTGCCTTCCCAACTCATCATCCTTTGCTACAAGAGTAAGATCCTTGTCCATATTCCCCAATGCATGTAATACTGCTGCATAAATACCAATAGCCACTGCAGGATTACCTGATTCAACTTTCCACAAAGATGCACGACTGATTCCTGCACGTTCCGCCACCAATTCAGCAGACAGATTGCGTCTTAATCTAGCCAACTTAATCTGTTCTCCCATTGTTTTAAGAATCTCTTCAGTTGTTGGTACTATATTATATGCTGCTTTTCTCATCTTTATACACTCCGTCACATTAATGTATATTATTATATACATTATCACTTGTATAGTCAATAATAATAAACATTGTATATTAAGACAATATCCTTTTCCGCGCCAAAAGAATCCTTTCCGCAATGTGACCTGCATTCTCAAAGCCAATATCCTGCAATTCTTTCGCCGATTCTTTTATCGCATTTTCAAATCGGTCAAGAAGATTTTGATAGTTTTTCATGGCAAGCTTTTCTCCAATCCCAACTCTTGCCGCCAGCGTTTTAAAGCTTTCCTCATTTATGCTGTCTAAGTTTCTATTCCCACCAATATTAAAAGACATATCGCGGGTTGCACTTTCATAGATCACGGTACTTAGCATATCATATGCCGGTGCAAGAGATACACCTTCCATATGAGTATCGTAAATTAGCGCATAGTTTTTGATATGTGCATCCGTATTGCCAAGTGCAAAGTTATATACTATCCTATCCCATAAACTCAACTGATCTTCTAGTGGTTTTGTGCAGTTATTTCGAACTGTTTCAAACATTTTCTCTGCGTAGTTTTGTCCGTCTTTTTCATATTTCTCAAAAGACGCTATACCCATAGCCTGTGCAAAGTCTTCCTGATGTATTCTAAACGGGCGTTTCAGACCACCAATCTTTTCAGATGTTTTATCAATAATCCTGTCATATCTCTTTGTGGCAAACAGAACTTCTGAATCATTACCTTTTCCAATGTTGATTATAAAACTCTCCGGAATATCAATTCCACATTTGCGCGCCGCCATCATTGACAACTGTTCATTTGTAACTATCCCATCAAGCCTGATGTGGCTTTGTTTAACAATATGGGTACTTGGCGCAAGTCCGCAGGGCAGATACCACCGACCATTTTTTTCATCAAAATACAGTCCGACTTTTCCTGATGCACCTGTCAAAGATAAATGTGTTTTTATGACCATCTCGGTTGACTTCGTAGTTCCCTCAGCTGCCAACTCTTCTACCTGTTTTGAAGTTATGGCCTTATAACAAGATTCCGGTTCCTCATCTGTCTGATTTATTCTTATTGCACCAATACACTCCTTACCTAAGTTGTATAGAATAGATAAATAATCATTTTCATCAAAGTGCATATTAGCTGCAATATTCTTTCTCATAAAGCCTTCAGGAAGCAAGCCTTCAAAAAACGCCTTTGTCCGTTCGGGTGAGAATGGTTCTTCCTGTATAGGCAAAGATATAGAAATTGACTTGGATTCTTCTTTCGTTATATATTCTTTTGAATACAAAAAGCGGGCGTCATCAGAATAGTTACCTTCAATTTCACCAACTCTAACCTGTTTTCCGCCCACCTCAAGATACACCTTATATCGTCTCATTATTTTCCCCTCGCATCAACTGCAATATCAAGTCCAAGTGTATTAGCCAGATAAATGGCTTTTCCCAATTCCGCTGTATTCTTACCATTCTCCAAATCCGAAATAAAACTGATACTAAATCCCGTAAATTCTGAAATGTAACGCTGAGTATAACCAAGTTCTTTTCT
>CAMHMG010000168.1 GCA_946186175.1 uncultured Clostridia bacterium
TGCTGCCATAATTGTTGATAAAGTGATTGCTGCTATTTTCTTTTTTGCTATCATAAGTCATTACCCCTTTCATATAAATGTTTTTCAAGCAATTGTGAAACTTCTTTCTTTTATGCGTTGTGCAATTACCTAAATTGTATTACGATTGTTTAACGTAATTAGAACTTTTAAGTTTCTTTTGTTTATGTGTGTATGATAAAATACTAATCTTAAATTAAAATTGAAAAAAAGTGTAGGAATTGTGAAGAAAATAAATATTTATTGAAACATTAGTATAAGATTTGATACAATTATTTTACGTCAAATACTAATATGGTTAACGTATTAACGAGGAGATAATGAGATGGATAATATTGATTTTGATATACAGGCTTATATGACGCATGGTGTCGAACGAGTCGTTTCAGATGTTATCAAGGCAACTGTTAGAAATCCGCGGGCAAGTGTGGCTATGGGAAGATTTGCACTTGCAAGTAAAGAGGCTGCATCAAGAAGAATGAATGCCAAGAAAGATGGAGAAAATATTCCACCATTTCTCATTGCAAGTATTACAAGCAGTTGTAATCTTCACTGTGCAGGCTGTTATTCTCGTTGCAATCATGCTACTACAGATGAAGAGCCGGTTAAACAGTTGACTAATGACGAGTGGCTTACCATTTTCAAAGAGGCCGACGATTTGGGGGTTAGTTTTATCCTGCTTGCAGGAGGCGAGCCTATGATAAGAAGAGATATCATTGAGGCGGCCGGACAAATGAGAAATATTATGTTTCCCATCTTTACTAATGGAACATTTATGGATAACAGGTACTTTGAGCTTTTTGATAGATGCAGAAATCTTGTTCCGATATTAAGTATAGAGGGCAATAAGGAGATAACCGATGCGCGAAGAGGTATAGGGGTATATGATAAACTGATATCCAACATGGATAGACTTAATTCCAAGTCTCTTATATATGGTGTCTCTGTTACGGTGACAAAGAAGAATTATAAGGAGGTCTCTTCCAAGGAGATTCTTGATAGTCTGTCACAAAGAGGATGTAGGGCAGTCATATATGTGGAGTTTGTTCCGGTTACTGAAGAATCTGCGGATCTTGCGCCGGAGGACGAGGAAAGAGCATATCTTGCAGACAGAATTAATACTTTAAGAAGTAATGATAATGAAATGGTGTTTGTCTCATTTCCGGGTGATGAGAAGAGTTCGGGTGGATGCATAGCTGCAGGGCGTGGATTTTTCCATATCAATTCTCACGGTGGCGCTGAACCGTGTCCGTTCTCACCGTACTCAGATGTTAATGTAAGAGATACATCGTTGAGGGAGGCTATACATTCAAAGCTATTTACTGCGTTACAAAGTGGAGATCTGCTCTCTGATGATCATGCAGGCGGATGCGTTCTGTATGAAAAGAGAGAAAAAGTGGAGGAGTTATTAAGGGCATAAATGAGTTAAGAAGTGTGAGAAAAACTTGCACTTCTTTTTGATTTATAGGATAATTAAATGTTAGAACAGCACTATATCAAGTTATAATGAAATGGTGTGGGAAAATGATATATAAAGGATGTTAGTTATGTTTGAAATGAAAAGGACTGTGACCTACTCGCAGGTTGGCAGCAATATTACTATGGATATGGCGGGGATAGTACATTATCTTCAGGATTGTACGTTGGCACACTCTGAAAGTATCGGTAAAGGTGTGCAGAATGTTGAACAGACAAAACGCGCATGGTTTCTTTCAAGCTGGCAGATAGAGGCGATAAGATTTCCGAAGTATCAGGAGCAGGTGAAAGTCCGTACATGGCCGCATGAATTTAAGAGTATGTATGGGTATCGTAACTTTGATATTTTAGATGAAGAAGGCAGACAGATAGTACGTGCCAATTCGATATGGATATTTATGGATCTTAATAAGAGGTGTCCAACGAAACCTACAGAAGATGATAAGAAAGGCTATGACATTGAGGCGGCAATAGATATGGAGTACGCACCAAGAAAGATTAAGCAGCTGCCGGATGAGAATTTATCTGCGGTTAATAATGATCTGCCGGGAATAGTTGTTAAGAGATCATTTCTTGATTCTAACAATCATGTCAATAATGGACGATATGTTTCAGAAGCGCTTGATATGGTAGATGCTGATGGATATTTGAAGATGCGTGTGGATTACAGAAAGGCAGCGGTACTGGGAGATATTATGTACCCGCTTGTCTACACTAACGGTGATATTACACAGGTTGTGTTAAATGATTCCGATGGCAGTCCGTATGTGCTGGTGGAACTGTTGAACTGAATACAAATATAAATCAAAGAAGACTTTTATGCTATATGTAATATGCACAACGCATATACACTTTTCAGTGAGTTTTGCAATTGTCTATATCATATTTGTAGAGAAGGAGAAAGTTTAATTATGAAAAGATTTGGCAGGTTTGGAAAATGTATTATTTCATTTGGTATGATACTTGCATTATCTATGGTAACCGCTTGTGGAAGTGATGAGATATCGCCGCTTACATCAGTAGAAACTACAGAAAATGTGAATGAGTCGAATGAAACATCGACAGATTCTTCAGAAGCTGCGACTGAGAATGATGCAAAAGACGGTGATGATGCAGAACAGGTAAATGATCAGGAACAGATAAGTGATGAGCAGAATGATAATACAGCGAATGATATCACAGATCCGGGGGCGATAGATGATGAGCAATGTAGGGCTAAGATAGATGAGCTGCGTCTTTCAGAACCGGTGTCTCCGGAAGATTCGGAGCTCCTTACAGAGATGGCATGGTGTGTGACTGCTGCACGTATTCTTGATGAGAGTGGAGCTGTTTTTTCAAAGATGGACTCTGATAAGCAGGGAGCCTTGAGAACGCAGATGATCAAAGAAATACTGATGTCTGGAAATGCATTTTCAGATGCTATTACAGTCAAACGTACAGAAGGTGATGGCTCTGCAGACGTATTGATTCCTGTGGATTATCTGGTGGCATTTTTGAAAGACGTATATGGTGCAGAGGATTTTACGAAAGGAGACCAATTTGAGAGTATTGAGGATGGCAATGTTCTGTGGTCGTATGGTGATGGTGATCCATGGGAGCGTGTTGAACATATGCAGTTCTTTGAGGATGATAACTATTATCTGCTTTCCGGTCCGTCTTTTTTTGAAAGCAATGGTGGTGATATGAGTTTTAAGGGTTATGCGGATATATTATTTGCCAAGAATCCCGAAAGCCGTTATGGTGTCACTATGCTGTATGGTCGTTATCGCAATGATAAGATAAATGTTACTTCGGTGGATGCCACTTCAGAGCTTGAGGCTGCAAATGGAAAGAATTACTCCGGTGATAATCTGATAGATGATGATTATTCAACTGTGTGGGTTGAAGGAGTATCAGGTGTCGGTTTAGGAGAGTCGGTCACTATGCACCTTGATAAAACACAGCCGGTATATGGTGTTGTGATCTGTAACGGATATACGGCTGACTATGATCTGTATTCTAAGAATGGAACACTCGCAAGTGTTAAGGTTGATTTTGGTAATGGTAAGGTGGTTGAGGAAAATGTAGGTGGCTATGGATCGGAATATCTTGAAGGAGAGTATCTCGCAGAGATGAATCTTAACAAGATTGAACTTGATGAGCCTGTTTTGACTGATACGATTACAGTAACAATTACGAGTGCTAATGTTGGCTCAAAATATGACGATACCTGTGTGAGTGAGATCAGAGTTTATTAATGATCGTTAGATGAATGGAGGTTGAACATTGAAGAGTAATGCAGAACAGAAATATATTAAATTAACAGAATATCTTAAAGGACTGGGCAGTGTGGCAGTGGCATTTTCAAGTGGAGTTGATTCTACGTTCCTTCTCTTTGCTGCATGTGAGGCATTGGGTAAAGATAATGTTATGGCAATTACAGCTAGGTCGTGTTCGTTCCCCAAGAGAGAGTTTGATGAGACGGTGGCTTTTTGTAAGGAACGAGGGATCAGACATGAGATATGTGAGTCAGAAGAGCTTGACATTGAGGGTTTTAGGGATAATCCTAAGAATCGTTGTTATCTGTGCAAGCGTGAATTGTTTGAGAAGATAGGACAGATTGCAGAGGATAATGGACTTAAATATATCGCTGAAGGCTCAAATGTAGATGACGAGGGTGATTATCGTCCGGGTCTTATTGCAGTGAAAGAACTTGATGTCAAGAGCCCATTAAGAGAAGCAGGACTATACAAAGCAGAGATAAGAGAGCTTTCTAAGAAACTGGGACTGCCAACATGGGATAAGCCATCATTTGCATGCCTTGCTTCAAGATTTGTATATGGAGAGACAATAAGCGAAGAAAAATTGACCATGGTTGAAAAAGCTGAACAGCTTCTTCTGGATATGGGATTTCGACAGGTGCGCGTGAGAATACATGGGAATATGGCAAGAATCGAGGTTGAACAGGAGGAGATTTCCCGTATTGCAGAGAAGGATAATCGAGAAAAGATAGCGGCAGCATTTAAAGAATATGGATTTTCATATGTAACATTAGACCTTATCGGATATCGGACAGGGAGTATGAATGAGGTGCTTTGATGAGTAAAAGGATATTTGTTTGTTTATTATTATCTGTATTTATTTCTGTTTTTATAATAGGTGCTAAGGTCTATTCACTTAGTCCGGAACAGAAACAGAAACTTATGGAAGATTATAAGGCAGATCTGAAGCAAAGAAGTGGTTCCCAAATATCTGATGAGAAGCTCGATTCTATGGCTCAAGAGTATATAGATTGGATTGAAGATGCAATAAATAATAGTTCATATACAACCTCAGAAGAACAAACTGTTGATCGCGATAAAGACAAATACATAACATATGTGAATTCTGTTGATGAGTTTTTTGAGGAAGTGTGTTACCAGCTTAAGGAACATAGAACTGTTGAGTATTATGATACCGATGTTGAAACACTATATAACAATGCGGATTTTATTTTTGACGGTATAGAGAAGTATTATTATGAGAATAATCCCATGATGAGTTCCAGCTATTTGATAGGTTTTTGCGATAATAGCTCTACAAACTGCAGTTGGAAAGAACGGGATATTCCGGGTGAAAAGAAATACAGAATAGCGATTACATTTAAATATAAATATACGCAGGAAGAGATAGAAGAGCATACAAAAAAGATGATTGAGCTTTCACAATCATTAAAATGTGATAGTGATTTAGAAAGTATCATATCGGTTCATGATTATCTGGCTGAGAATTTTGATTGGAAGGATAATATAAATGATGCTCTCGCAGGTTTTAAAAAAGGAGGAGCAACCTGTGACGGATATTCAATGGCAGTATTTGCGCTTTTGACTAACATGGGCATTAATACCAGGATTGTAGATGGGGATGTAACTAATGATAGGGGAGAATTTCATAATACATGGAATATAGTCTGTTTAGACGGTAAATGGTACAATCTTGACGTGAGCTGGGATGATAATGGTGCTTATGGAATAGAATATGATTATTTTCTGAAAAACAATGCTGATTTTGAAAGTCATTCATATCGTGATGACAACAGTGATATCAAGAATATGATTGCTAAAGAATCCTACCCGGTACCTGAAGAGCTGCTTAAAAGTAATGATCAGATGTCGGAAGAAGATTTAACACCACAGGTTGACAATATAACTAACGAGAAGCCCAAAATGACACCGAAGGAGCTGGTCCGCAGATTCTGGTATTTGGCAATATATATTATTGTCTGCATTGTTGCTCTAATTAGACATATGAATAAACATAATGATGAAACATATGAACGACATACTGATGATCTCAGTGCCGAAATTGCATCTTATTATAAAAGTAAAGGACGTTCATATTATAATGATAACAATTATGAAAAAAAGGTTTTATCACAGATTGGTATTTTTTATGTTGTTTTGGTTGTTGTTATGATGATTATAGGCACGTTGCTAATATCATATATTAATCGATAATTACCTTTGATGTTATGTGAGGAAAAACTATGAGTGCATTTGTTGAATTTAGGAATGTTAAGAAAACATATAAGACCGGTGAGGTTGAGATTCATGCATTAAATGATGTAAGCTTTGAGATAGAGAAGGGAGAGTTCTGTGTGATCGTCGGTGCTTCAGGTGCAGGCAAGACTACTATACTTAATATTCTCGGAGGTATGGATACACTTACATCAGGAAGTGTAATGTTAGACGGCGCAGAGATATCGTCCTATAACAAGAGACAGCTTACCGCATACAGAAGATATGATGTGGGATTTGTATTCCAGTTCTATAATCTTGTAGGGAATTTGACCGCACTTGAAAATGTTGAGCTTGCTGCGCAGATATGCAGAGAACCGCTTGATGCGGCAACTGTGCTTGATGAAGTTGGACTTGGTGACAGAATGAGAAACTTTCCGGCACAGTTATCCGGTGGTGAGCAGCAGAGAGTTGCAATAGCAAGAGCACTTGCAAAGAACCCGAAACTGCTGCTCTGTGATGAGCCTACGGGAGCACTTGACTATGTAACAGGTAAGGCGGTACTCAAATTATTACAGGATACCTGTAGAGAGACAGGAATGACGGTTGTTGTAATTACCCACAATTCAGCGCTGACAGCAATGGCAGACAGAATTATTAAAGTAAAGAGTGGACGCATATCCGACATGCACCTTAACGAACATGTTGTAGACATAGAGGATATCGAGTGGTGAGGCATAGCCAGAGAACTTGATGAAAACGAGTCGAAGACGAAGTTTGAATCTAGT
>CAMHMG010000169.1 GCA_946186175.1 uncultured Clostridia bacterium
TGTCTTCGTATCCAAAATAATAATTACTTCCTGAAGATTAGTAAAATCAACAGCCGGAATACATTTCGCAGATTGTGTTAGATTATTGGAATCCATTACAACATCCGCTACATATCCGATCAATATACCAGGTATAAACTTGTTGCTGACATGAGAAGTAACAATCTCAGCACCACTTTCTATTGTATCAGCTTTATTAATATAATTGACATGAATATATCCGTCACGCATTGTTGATATATCTCCGGTAACTGTACATAAACTGTCTGTACCGTTAATACATGCACTAATATTACTGCTATCATCAATTATAGAACGTACCTTTGAATATCCTTTGCCTGTCTCGATAACAATTCCTGCAAGTCCACCTTCAGCCAATATATTACATCCGACCTTGACACCTGATTCTGTACCCTTATCAATAATAAATGTATAAAACCAATTAGTTGAATCAGTTGCAATGACCCGCGCTCCGACAGTATTATAATCAACATATAGTTCTTTCAGTCCGAGAAGATCCTGTAAACGGGATAATTCATATTTCTCCTGTTCATATTCTTTGATCTTAGATTTGTATTCTTCAATCTGTTGTACCAGTTCTTTGTTTTCCTTGATCAATTCATTTTTTTCTTTTGTTTCGGTAACTGTATTATGAATTGAATAACCAACTGTATTGACACCAGTCTGCATAGGAGTTATTAATGCGCTGGTTACGGACTTAAGGACTGAAAACCTGCTTTCAAATATAACTGATAACAACAGTAAAATTAAACAAATTATAGTTAAAAATAAATAAATATATTTCGGTGGTATAACTTTTCTATCATGAAAATTCATATAAGCTACATCCTTTTTAATTCAATATATATTTCACTAAAAATTCACTAATAAGATATATTACCACATTTTAATCAAATTGTCCAATTTTAACCAAACCCTTCTCTTCCATCCTCGCCAAAGACTTCATAATACCGAATCTTGCGTGATCATAAGACAACCCACCCTGAAAATATACTGTGTAAGGCTCATGCATAGGCGCATCTGCAGATAACTCGATAGAGGCACCGGAAATAAAGGCTCCTGCAGCCATAATAACATCACAGTCATATCCAGGCATTGCCCAAGGGGTAGGTGTAACATGTGAATCAACCGGAGCTGCATACTGGATTCCTTCGCAGAATGCAATAACTTTTTCCGGATCATGGAAGGTTATAGCCTGAATAATATCGTGTCTCTTAGCTGTAGCATTAGGACTGCATTCAAACCCGAGATGCTCATATAAATTGGCAGCAAAAATAGCACCCTTTAATGCACCATTTACTATCTGAGGGGCATTAAAAAGACCTTGAAAGAATTCGCGGTTAACTCCTAAGGTTGCACCAACCTCGCTTCCTAGTCCCGGTGCGGTTAATCTGTAATAAGCTTTATCAATACATTCCTTAGTACCGCATATATAACCACCGATCGGTGCAAGTCCGCCGCCCGGATTTTTAATAAGTGACCCTACGATCATATCAGCTCCTGCATCAGAAGGCTCGATAATATCAACAAACTCACCGTAGCAGTTATCGACCATACAGATAATATTAGGACTGATATCCTTGATAAATGATATCAATTCGCCAATCTGTTTAACAGAAAATGTCGGTCTGGTAAGATATCCCTTTGAGCGTTGTATAGTCATCATCTTGGTTTTGTCAGATATTGCATTCTTAATTGCATCATAATCAAAGGTTCCGTCAGGAAGAAGTTCTACCTGTTTGTATGTAACACCATATTCTGCAAGCGAACCTGTAGATTTTCTGATTCCTATTATCTCCTCCATTGTATCGTAAGGCTTACCAACAGGTGATATAAGCTCATCACCGGGGCGAAGTACAGATGATAACGCAAGATAAAGAGCGTGTGTTCCGCATGTAATCTGCGCACGTACAAGTGCTGCCTCGGTATGGAAAATGTCTGCATATACCTTCTCTAAGGTCTCTCTTCCTATATCGTTATAACCGTATCCTGTTGTAGGGGAAAAATGTGCCTCTGCAAGCTTGTTCTTCTGCATAGCACAAAGAACCTTCATCTGGTTATATTCGGTTACTTTGTCAATTTCTGCAAAACGTTCTTTTAATGACTCTTCTATTTTTTCTGATAGATTAAGTACGTTTTGCGAAACTCCCATTTGTTCGTAAATATTATATAATTTATCAAGCATGTATGTAGTCGCCTCCTAAAAACTTAAAAATTAATATGATTATGCTATATTAAATAATATTATTATTGCACACAAAATCAAAGTAGCTATTATTCTTATTATTTTAGAAAATATTGACTTCTTTGCATTTATCTTTTATAAACTTGATCTGCTCATCAACCGTAGTTATCTTATCTTTATCAACCCAAATGACATTACGTTCTCTGCGAAACCATGTAAGCTGTCTTTTTGCAAAATGTCTGGTATCACGCTTTAAGATATATATAGCATCTTCAAGACTGCATTCCCCGTTAATGTAAGGAATTATCTCCTTATATCCAAGTCCCTGCATAGAAACCATGTCAGGTGTGCAGCCATACTCAAGCAAAGACTTTACTTCATCAACCAGATCGTCTTTGATCATCATATCAATTCGTTTTTCTATTCGTTCATATAGAACATCTCTACTCTGATTCAATACAAAATAAGCAAAATTATATGGTGACTCTTTAAGCCGCTGTTCTTCATTGTGTTTTGATATAGGATAACTGTTTTCTTTATAGAATTCCAATGCTCTTATAACACGTTTTACATTATTCTCATGAATGTTGTCAGCAGAAAAAGGATCAACATTTCTTAATAAATCATGTAGTTTGGACGCTCCATTCTTTTCATAGAAATCATTAAGCTCTTTACGATAAGCAGATTCGGTACCTGCATTGTCCTCATCATTGAATTCTATATCATAAATGATAGACTGAATATAGAAGCCAGTTCCGCCGACAATGATCGGGATTTTTCCACGCTCATATATCTGTTTAATAGCTTCTTTTGCATACTTCTGAAAAAGATATATATTAAAATCCTCTGTAGGCTCAAGAATATCAATTAAATGATGGGGAACACCATCCATTTCTTCGGGTCTGATCTTAGCTGTACCTATATCCATACGCTTATATACCTGCATGGAATCTGCAGATATTATCTCGCCACCCACTTCTTTTGCAAGTTTAATGGAAAGCTCGGTCTTACCTACAGCAGTTGGACCTGTTAATATTATTAATGGCTTTTTGTTAGTATCATTAATCATAATTGTCACCCGGTTCTAATTTAATTCATTTATTTTTGTGGAATAAGATAACAAATTTTAGTCCCTTGATAATTCACTTATTCTGATCAGATAAACTCGTCCTCTGAATTATCCTGAATACGTTTGAATTTGCGTTCGACTTCTGTTTTTGTAAGTGAGATCATTGTTGGTCTTCCATGAGGACAGTTATATGGATTGTCTAATGTCATCATTTCGTCCAAAAGCTCATTGGCCTCAGCAAATGATATCTCGGTATTACCTTTGATTGCGGCCTTACACGCCATTCCCGAAAGCTTCTCTACAAAGAAATCAATGGATATCTTACTTCGTTCATCCTTAAGAGCATTAATCAATTCATCAAATAGAATCTGCGGATCAATTCCCATGATATCATCAGGAACTGCACGTATAACAACTGCATCATCTCCGAAATCTTCAAGTTCGAATCCGGTCTTTTCAAACAGCTCAATATGAGCTTTCAATAAGATCAGTTCAGAGTTATCGATATGAATAACCTTAGGAGGCAATAACTGCTGGGAGTATACAGTATTTTTTGCAGCCATACCCATAAGATGTTCAAACATAACCTTTTCATGAGCTGCATGCTGATCCATAATGTATAATTTATTATCAAATTCAATCAACCAGTAGGTCTTAAACACCTGCCCGATCAGGCGGTGTTTCTTTCTTGCTTCAGGTGAAATGAATTCCTCAACAGGCATGGATAGCTGCTCGTTTATAACAACGTCATCCTTTTCTATACGTGTTTCGTCCGTTGTTGTTGGGTTATCACTCGGCAATACTGCCTGTTCTCTAACCGGATCGTTATTCACAGATGGTGTTTTAACTTCGTTAACCGAAGCGCTTTCATCAAGTAATGTTTTCTCTTTATTATCAGATTTAATTTCGCCGGATAGCGTCGTGCTTACATTAACCAAATCCTTATCTTCTTGTAAAGGTATATTATTTATTTCAGTGTTATTATATATTGTAGCCTCTTTCTCAATCGATTTAATGTTTTTGTCTATTAAATCAGAAGTATTTTGTGCTACTTTATTCTCAATGACGGGTTCTTTGATGCTTTGACTAACTGTATTTTTCTTTGTTTCATTATGAAATGCCTCACCGTATTTCATAGCTCTGGCCTTAACTTCAAAGGGTTCAGGGACATTAGCTGTCTGCTTTTTCATCTGCTCTATCATTATAGCTTTTTCTTCTTTTACAGTACGAAGCGACATATCCTGAATCATTTCAGGCTCAAGAAGTGCCTTACGAACAGAATCCTTGACAAAATCAAACAACTGCTCATTATCAGAATACTTGAATTCCATCTTCTGAGGATGTACATTGACATCTAACTTATTGGAATCCATAGTGAAATGAAGCGTTGTGAATGGAAAACGATGGATCATTATGAAAGATTTGTATCCCTCTTCTATCGCTTTGGTAACAATATTGCTTCTAATGGAACGTCCATTAACAAAATAGTGCTCAAAACTCCTGTTTCCTTTAGAAACAAATGATTTGCCGATATATCCTTCGACGGAAAGATTACCGACACTTCGTTTGATTGGTATAAGATTGGCAGATATATCTTTGCCGTAAATATGGTATATGACATCCTGAAGTTTGCCATTGCCTGAAGTTGAAATCTTATTATTACCGTTAATGATATATTTAAATGATATGTCAGGTCTTGAAAGAGCAAGCTTTGTTACAAGATCAGTGATATAGCCACCCTCTGTTGTGGGTGTTTTAACAAATTTCTTTCTGGCAGGAACATTATAGAATAAGTTCCGCACTATAATAGTTGTGCCTGTAGGTGCACCGATCTCTTCGCTGGCAATCTCCTTACCGCCATGTATTTCATATCTAAGTCCTGTAAGATCAGAAGGTGTTTTGGTAATACATTCAACCTGGGAAACCGCAGCGATACTTGCAAGCGCTTCCCCACGAAAGCCTAAAGAGCTTACAGATAGCAGGTCTTCTATTGTCATGATCTTGCTTGTGGCATGTCTGATAAATGCAGTAGGAACATCCTCCTTGGGAATACCTCCACCATTATCCGTAATGCGCATAAATGAAAGACCGCCCTCTTTGATCTCCACGGTGATAGCGGTGGCTCCTGCATCTATGGCATTTTCAATAAGTTCCTTTGCAACTGAGGAAGGACGGTCAATGACCTCCCCTGCAGCTATTTTGTTAATTGTTTCTTGGTCTAAAACTTTAATCATTACTTTTTCCTTATTTTTTATATTCAAATTATTATTCTTCTACTATTCCGACATCAGTTGGGATTATCGTATTATTCTTAATATCTTGCCTTTTTGATCATATGCATGTCTCCTCGTAGATGTTAACTCAAAATCAGGATTGTTTAAGTCTCTCCTGCAGATCATTAAGATATAGCATAGCTTTCATAGGTGTCATATTGGATAAATCAAGTGCTTTGATATCAGCCACAACGCTTGATTCCTCAGCATTTTCAAAAAGTGAAAGCTGACCTGCTGTCTCACCTTTCTTTCCCTTATTTTTGGACTTCTTATCCTCGGTTAAAATCTGTGGCATAATGTCCGCAGCGGCAGTCACATTGATATCGTGATCTGATAACTCTGCCGATATCTCCTTGGCACGGGCAAGAACAACGTCCGGTACTCCCGCAAGCTTTGCCACCTGAATTCCGTAGCTCTTATCTGCTCCACCTTTGATGATTTTTCTAAGGAATACAATATCATCACCGGATTCCTTGACAGAAATACAGTAATTATTAACTCCTTCTAATTTTCCCTCTAATTCTGTAAGTTCATGGTAATGTGTAGCAAATAATGTCTTAGCACCTAACAGATCCTTAGAGCTTATATATTCAACAACAGCCCATGCTATAGAAAGTCCGTCATAGGTAGATGTACCTCGTCCTATCTCATCTAATATCAACAGACTGTCAGATGTAGCATTGCGAAGAATGTTGGCAACCTCACTCATTTCCACCATAAATGTACTCTGTCCGGAAGCAAGGTCATCAGAGGCGCCGACTCTTGTAAATATACGGTCAACGATCCCTATATCTGCACAACTCGCAGGAACAAAAGATCCGATCTGAGCCATAAGTACGATAAGTGCAACCTGACGCATATAAGTGGATTTACCCGCCATATTAGGTCCTGTGATGATAGATACGCGATTATCCGTGTTATCAAGTAAGGTATCATTTACAATGAAAGAGTCGTTATCAAGTACTTTTTCAACCACAGGATGTCTTCCGTCTTTAATATCTATTCTTCCGTCTGTGTTGATCATGGGTCTTACAAAATGATTCTTCTCTGCAACATAGGCAAGAGAAGCCAAAGCATCAAGGTCTGC
>CAMHMG010000170.1 GCA_946186175.1 uncultured Clostridia bacterium
GAGATAAAAAGCGATGCCGACACGTATCAGAGGCTTGAGAGACAAGTGAAAGATTATGACAGGTTTTTTGACTATAATATTGCTGTGGTAGGAACAACTCATGCCGGACATATCAGAGAACATGTACCGGAATACTGGGGTGTGTTTACAGTTGAAATGGTGGATGACAGGTTGGATGTATACGAACTGAGAAAGCCCATTTTGTCTCCTAAGGCTAAGCTTATCAATCAGATGCATTTCTTGTGGAAAAGTGAGATGCGTCATATTCAGGATGCGGAGGGACTTTATAAATATTCCGACAAGAGCAGGGCATTTATAAGAAAATATCTGCTTAGCAAGGTGGAAAAGGGAAAACTCAAGAAATATCTGATAGATGAATTGTTTGAGAGAGAGTATAACATAACTCTGCCTAAAGCGTAGAGAGAGGGAGGATTATGTATCTTATAAGCGCGTATTTTGACGAAAGTACTAACAGACAATTGAGACGTATTATAGATGGCATTGCTGCTTGTTCCGGTAATGATTTTATGACTGCACATAAGGTTCCACCGCATCTTACAATAACGGCATTTGAAACAAGAGATCCTAATGGACTTGTTCCTGTCATGAACATACTTAAAGAAGAATTATCATGCGGTGATGTTCGTTTGATTTCTATAGGGACATTTCTTCCGTATGTTATGTATGTGACTCCTGTTCTTAATGCGTATCTTCAGGATATGGCTGTTAAAGTTCATGAAGCGGTTAAAGATTGCGGCAATATTTCTATCAGCAAGTATTATCAGCCGACAAGCTGGTTTCCGCATACAACACTTGCCAAGACACTGGAAAAAGAACAGATGAGACAGGCATTCTTATATTTACAGGAGCATTTTGGTCCGATAAAGGGCAGGGTTGTAGAATTAGGACTTGCAAGAACAAATCCACATGAAGATATTGTGAGGGTTAAACTTAGATGAATTGTTAGAACCAGAACTTTGATGTCCCAAAATCTATCTTTGTGGTTTTCACTCATATTGGTACAGGGAATGATAATATAAGATATAACAGTAGAACTTTAATAGGAAAGGTAAGATTATCATGGATACTAAGATGGATATGCTTCATGGCCCACTTTTAAAAAAGATATTGATATTTGCATTTCCTATAATCATGGGAAGCATTTTACAGCAGTTGTTCAGTGCTGTGGATATAGCAGTTGTCGGACTTGCGGGTGACAGTAACGGACAGGCGGCAATCGGTGCCAACACAAGTGTGATTGCATTGTTTGTCAATTTCTTCGTGGGACTTGCAGTTGGAATAAATGTAGTAATTGGCAATTATATTGGAAGCAACCATAAAGAGAGGATACGATCGACGGTGCATACGGCGATTATCTTTGCGGCACTTTCCGGTATTTTCCTGATACTTTTGGTTGAACTTGTGGCTCGACCGATGCTTAAACTTATGTCTACACCTGATTCGGTTCTTGATGCGGCAGTGACATATCTTAGAATATATACATTGGGTATGCCATTCATATTGATATATAACTTTGGTGCAGCAGTGCTTAGAACGGTTGGTGACACGAAACGCCCACTTTATGCGCTTATTGCAGCGGGAGCAATAAATGTTGTGCTGGATATTATTCTTGCTATCGGACTTTCAATGGGAGTTTCGGGGGTGGCTCTTGCTACTGCATTTTCCAATGTAATAAGCTCGTTGCTTGTCATCATTTTTCTGACAAAGGAAGAAGGGCATATTAAGCTGTTGTTTTCAGAGTTAAAAATAAATGCAGATGATCTTGTAAAACTGTTGAAGATCGGACTGCCTTCGGGCTTACAGACTATGGTATTTTCGATTGCTAACATATGTATACAGGCAACGATCAATTCATATGGTTCATCGGCAATGGCAGGAAATGCGATCGCGCTTATATTTGAGGTGCTGGCATATTATGTTGTTACGGGAATCAATCAGGCGGCTGTAACATTTACAAGTCAGAATTATGGTGCCGGGAATATAAAGAGATGTCTAAAGGTATTCCTGATCTCAATGGCTGTTGCGGTTGCGCTGACCAATATTGTTAATTTATCATTTATTGCAGGAGAGCGTTTCTTTGTTGGACTGTTTACAACTGATACGGAAGTTGCCGGATATGCATACCTTCGTTTTAAGGTAGTGCTTGCGGTACAGTTTCTTATATGCAGTTATGAGATAAGCGGTTCTGTGCTTCGTGGTCTTGGTCATTCTCTGCTACCGGCTGTGATAACGATATTTGGGACATGCGTTTTAAGAATTATATGGGTTAATACGGTCTGTGCACATGTGCATGATATAGCTTATGTTTTTGTTGTGTATCCGGTGTCCTGGATCGTAACAGGGAGTCTGGTAGTCGCTGCATTTGTGAAAGTATATCGGACAATTAATTGAAAAAATATGGAAAGGGTAGTATACTGGATAAAATCATTTATGGATGAGTACTAGGAACATTTTGTTTGTGTGTTGTTGAATGACGATATATGTGCTATAATCCTAGATACTGATATAATCTTAAGTAGATAAAGACAGGGAGATAATCTGATGGAGAATGATATCATTTCGGATATTAATAATTTGAAAAAAGAGAAAGACGTTGTAATACTTGCTCACTATTATGTTGATGGAGCAGTACAGGAGATAGCGGATTACGTAGGTGATTCGTTTTATTTGGCTAAGGTTGCAACCAAGGTGAAGGAGTCTAATATTCTTTTTGCCGGAGTGTCGTTTATGGGAGAGAGCGCTAAGCTTCTCAATCCGTCTAAGAAGGTAGTGATGGTCGATTGTAATGCTGACTGTCCGATGGCACATATGGTTACGAAGGAGAAGATTGAGGAGGTCAGAGCAGCGTATGATGATCTTGCCGTAGTCTGTTATGTGAATTCAACGGCAGAGATCAAGTCAGTATCTGATGTATGTGTTACATCGTCGAATGCACTTAATGTTGTACGCAATGTCAAAGCAAAGAATATATTCTTTGTTCCTGATAATAATCTTGGAAGATATATAGCAACCAAGCTTCCGGAAAAGAATTTCATTTTCAATGACGGATTCTGTCATGTGCATAAGAGTATCTCAAAGGAAGACGTTGAGAACGCTAAGCTTGCAAGACCTGATGCCGAGGTGCTCACACATCCCGAATGTACGATGGATGTGTTGGAGATATCTGATTTTATCGGAAGTACTTCTGAGATAATTGACTATGCTACGGCAAGCGATAAGAAGGAATTTATTATATGTACCGAGATGGGAGTTTTCTTTGAACTTATGCAGAAGAATCCTGACAAAAAGTTCTATTCTGTGGGACACAGACAGTTCTGTCCTAATATGAAGTTAGTCACTTTAGATAAGGTCAAGAGTGCCTTAGAGACTATGGAGCCTGAGGTTATCCTGCCTGATGAGATCATGGAGACCGCAAAGAGACCTTTGGAGCTGATGTTAGAGCTTGCGCAATAGTCTCCATTTGGCAGCTTCGTCGCGATATCTTGTTGTGACCTCCATAAGTTCGTTATATTGTCGTTTGGCACTTTCAATCTGAGCCTCTCGGATTGCGAGTGCTTTTTTGTGTCGTCAAGTGCTTTCTGAGTTTCGTTATATAATCTGTTAGTTTCACCAAGCGCGTTCTGAGTTTCGTTATATGCTTTGTTAGTTTCATCAAGCACTTTTTGAGCTTTCTTATATGCTATGTTGGTTTCATCAATCGTCGGGTATATGGATACCAATAATTCTTTGCAGCAGGGCTTGAATCTTTACGGAATTGCTAAAGCTCTTGACATTGATGTTTCTGACAGCACCGCTACCGTGGGACTTACTCTTGTGTTGCAGAGTATGTACTATGCAGGCTATAAGGTTGCAATTGAGGGAAGAATCTAGACTCCAAAGGGAAGCATCATTTCTCCTGAAGAAAACGAGTGTATGAAATTTGTTGCCGGCGATCTGCTTGATCTTGCTATCAAGCCGTTAGACCTGGGAGAACCTTATTATGAGGAAAGGTTAAAGAACAGATGCAGCACTTCCGATTGTGGAAGCAAGACCTGTGATACTACAGAGACTGTACCAGGTATAGAGCTTGACTGAAAAATAATTTATCCTTTTAATTAAGGATTCTGCGCCGTAAAAAATCAGACGGGATCCTTTTTGTAAGCTTGTATAAAAACACAACGAAAATATAAAAAAAGCAATATTATTTTGCAGTTTTTTCCATTGTAATTTAAAAAAATAGTGTTAAACTATACATAATAATATAGATGTAGATGTTCATAATCCTACATCGATATTTGTTGATGATCGGCGGAACAATTACATAAAGAGAATTAATGGGAGGTATAGTATGCGTAAGAAGTCACATATTTCTTTGGCGAAACACATTGTTAATATTTCTGATATTAGTAATTTTGATAAGCATAAGAAGGCATTTTATGTAGGAAGCATTCTTCCTGACTGCAAGCCGTCTTTTCTTACACAGCGGCATGAGATCACAGGGACTAAGCATCTTGTTGAGAAACAGATAGATAAGCTTACGAGTGGATACAGTCATTTGGGACAACTTTCCACGATGTATTATACCAAGCTTGGTGAAGTACTTCATTATGTAGCTGACTATTTCACTTATCCGCACAATAAGGAATATCCCGGAAGTATGAAGGATCACTGTGTATATGAAGGAGAGTTAAAGCACAGATTAAGAGCATATATCAGAAATCTTAATGAAAATAGTGTGGAGAAATGGAAAGCGCAGATTAAGCTTTATGATATGTCCGGCTTTAACAGTGTTTCCGATATAATGAGATATATTGATGAACAGCACAGATATTATATTAGGAGAGGCAGTCATGATGTTGAGCAGGATTGCAAATACATTGTAGGGATCTGTTCTGTGGTATCGGCTGCTATTCTCCATGTATGTATGATTTCAATGCAGCCTAAGCATCATGCCTATGCACATGTTCTTCCACATTGAATATGTGAGTATGTATAAAAGTGTAATTTACATTAATATGATGAGATTGAGTATCGGAAAATGCTTGATCTAATCAAGACTAGGATGAGTTTATCTTTATTGGATGGGTTCATCCTTTTTTTATAAATAATTATGGGATATTGTCTGTTGGGATGGGCAATGGTATAATATGCCTGTATTTAAATGCGGGGTTATTAATATATTATTGAAAGGAATACACATTATGGCAACATTTAATAATATTGAAGAAGCAAGGGAATATTTTAAGAAAGACAGATTTGCAACTGATAACGGAGTACGTCTTGTAGAACTTAGCGAGGAGAAAAGTGTGTGCACCTTAGAACTTGATGACAGTCATAAGAATGCTAATGGAGGAATAATGGGTGGTGTAATGTTCACACTGGCTGATTTTGCATTTGCAACTCTTTCTAATAATATACATATGCCTACAGTGGCTCAGCAGGTGAGCATTAACTATCTCGGTGCGCCTAAGGGCAGGAAACTTATAGCTGCATCATCGGTTAAGAAGAGTGGCAGAAGTTCAATAGTAATTAACGTAGACGTAGTGGATGACATAGGAAGGGATATTGCCCAGTTTATCGGTACAGGCTTCAAATTATAAAGTTTTTGGCTTGCAAATATCGTTAATTTATGGGAAAATGACAAAGGAGTAAGAAATGGTAGAAGTAGGAAAGTGGCAAACCTTAAAGGTTGTACGAAGTAAAGACTTCGGAATATATTTGGCAAAGGAGCAGGGCGATGACGACGCGGTTCTTCTTCCGAGAAAGTATGTGCCGGATGATCTCAAAGCAGGCGGCAGTATAGATGTTTTTGTATATCTTGATTCTGAGGACCGTCCGATAGCAACGGTTAAGAAACCGCTTATAACACTTGGAGAGATCAAACGCCTTCGATGTGCAAGCGTTTCCAAGATTGGCGCATTTATGGACTGGGGTCTTGAAAAAGATATTCTGCTTCCGTTTAAGGAGATGCAGGGTAAGGTCAGAGAAGGAAGAGAGTACCTTGCCTATATGTATATGGATAAGAGCGGCCGTCCTTGTGTTTCGATGAAGCTTTACAAGCATTTAGACATTGCATCAGGGTATAAGAAGGGCGATTCCGTTAAGGGATATATATATGAGATAAGCGATAAGCTGGGAGCTTTTGTGGCCGTTGATGATAAGTATGAGGGATTGATCCCCAAGCAGGAACTTCATAAGCGTGTAGCTGTAGGAGATTCTATGGACATGCGTATCACTGAGGTCAGAGAAGATGGTAAGCTCAATCTCTCGATAGCGCAGCTTGCATATCAACAGATGGAAGAGGACAGCGAAATGGTATATGAAGCAATCCTGTCATTTGATGGGGTATTGCCATTTAACGACAAAGCATCTCCGGAATTGATAGAGAGAGAACTCGGATTATCTAAGGCTGCATTTAAGAGGGCGGTTGGAAGACTGCTCAAAGCAGGCAGGATAGAAATACATGAACACTCAATTGTTACTAAGTAATATTTTAATATAATTAATTGGAGGATGATCAATATGAAGAATGTAGTTAAGACAGACAAGGCACCACAAGCAATAGGACCTTATTCGC
>CAMHMG010000171.1 GCA_946186175.1 uncultured Clostridia bacterium
AAAAAGACTCAGTCGGAGCTTGAACTCCGACTGAGCTATTTACGTTCCTACTCCATCATCTTCACAGGATCTACCGGTGTGTCGCCATTTAAAAGCTTGAAGAAAAGATGACTTCCTTCCTCTTCAAAACTATCCGTAGGTTTTCCGATCGTTCCGACAGACTCCCCAGCTTTAACAAAATCTCCTTCCTTAACATATATGGTATCTAACTGTCCATAAACCACACTATAATCGTTACCAAGATATATTGTCACCAGATTACCGTAGGTATTGTCACTTGTCACTTTGACAACCTTACCAAGATATGCGTTTTTCACGGTAGAACCACTGCCTGCTGCAATGAGAATCCCGGGATTTGTCCTATACTGATCCAAAGTTTTATAATAAACTGTGGTTTCCATGCTAAAGGGCAATATAATCTCACCCTGAACCGGCCATGACAATGTCTTATCACTTCCGAAATCAAGTTCTCCGACATCAGCTGTGACCGGAAGCTTTTCACCATCATCTGATGCATCATTCTGAGCTATATCCGGCGGATTACCGGCAGTATCACCGGGCGCATTCTCCACCTTACCATCTGTTGAACCCTCAGGAACATTTTCCGGTGCAGACGTAGTGTCGGAAACATTACTCTGCGAAACTTGAGACATACTTGTACCGCTGCTGTTTCCGCCAATTGCATTATTATCTGTAGCGTTAACGCCTGAAGGATTATCACCTTCCACAGCTTTATCAGATATCCGTGCCCTTTTTTTCATCTTGTCTGCAGCTGATGAATCCGGGATGTTATCAACGTCCTTCTTTGAATCTGGTTTAACAGCGGAATAATCAGAAGGCTGACTAAGATCAATATCATTTATCTCATATATCTGACCATCTCTTCTCATTGTATATACAGCGATCAATGCAATTATTGCAAGAATACCGACTCCCAAAGCAATGTAAAAAGCATTATCCTTAATCTTTTGTAATATAGTAGAATTGTCATTCATTTTCATCACCTCTGTGTATATCTTTTCCACAGAAGTAATAAAATATACAATTAATATGATAAAAATATTGTAACTATTCAGAATCCACCTCGAAATTGCTTGGCTCTTAACAATTACAAATTATTTTAATTGATAGTTCACATTAAGAGTTGTTATATTGCCGGCAGGATCTTTTGCGTAATAAATCACCTTATATGGCTCATCTTCTTCATATCTCAATGGCTTAGAAACCATTACCTCAACCTGGTTACTGTTATCCTTCACATCTACTAACGATATAAGATATTGATCATCTGATGCCTGGTCCTTACTAATATCTCTCTGATATTCATTTTTCAAAGCAAGTGTCGGCGCCTCAAGATCAACATCGACAGAGAGCACAACAATGTCAGAAACATTGCCTTCTGAATCCTCAGCTCGATATTTAATATTACATTTGCCATATGTCTTTTCAGACAGTTCTGAATAATCCACGATTATATTGTCAGCCGGGAGCACTTCTCCTCCATCATAGGCCTTAACATTTTCCCGAAGCAGCTCAAGAAGATGTTCCTCTGAAGCCGTATCACTCACAGAAATAGTTGTCCTTACCTGGTCAACTTCAATCACAGGGCTTTCATCATCCTTGACAGTAAATATCACCGTAACGGATGCCTGTTCACCCTCGCCCCTGTCAACACTGTAAGTCACCGGATATGTTCCGCAGGTCTGTCCGTCTACAACACCCTGCACCTTCATATATTCAGTTATATCTTTGCCATCCTTATCAAGAACTGTTATACCTGCTGTTATATCAAAATCACTGTATCGATCGATAATCTTATCAAATGCACCGATAATTACCGGAGCTTCCTTCATATACGGATTCTCAGGATCAGGATCTGTAGGATCCCAATTATCATTCGGTTTCTTATCAATATGCGGGGTCTGCGGTCTTCCCATCGGTCCATCATAATCACTCTGAAATATCTCAACAATTGTCCCCTTATCGCAGTTATCATATACCCACTTCACATCTATTACAGATAATCTCACACAGCCTGCAGACACACTCTCGCCTAGATTGTTATACTCCTCAACCTCAAGATCTGCCTTGTCCTTTGTATAATATGGCACTGAGTGAAATAATATGTTACCGGTTATAATGACTGCATATTGTCCATAACAATCACCGAAGAGTTCCCGCCATTTATACCTGTCACCAAGCTTATATATTCCCTCCGGAGTATTATTACCCTCACCGACTGAACACAGCATCGTCTTAACAGGCTTGTCATACAAGCCACTCTCACCAACTTCATACACTGTTACGACATTAGTTATTTTGTTGACCTTAATAGCATATGGTTTCCCATTATCTTTAATCGAAGAGCCGTTATATTTTTCTTCATTTGCCATGAGGTTTTCGTCATTTCTTAATGTATCGTCAATTATTATCCCGTCATAATCTCCGGTATTGTATGAATCTATCCTATACCCAGACATTGTTGCCACACCCGTATATCGTTTTGCTGCCCATATTGATAAAAATCCCATTGCTATCATCAATGGGAGGTATGCCAAGAAAAATTTTTGTCTCATGTTATATTCCTTTACTTTCACCTGATATATTATGAGAATGTACAAAGTGCTTCTCATAATATATCAGATGGGTACCTTAAATGTCAATTGCCTGATATACTTTCGATGTTAACATCATTATAATAGTGTGCAATAATATCCTCCATACTACTTCCCTTAGCAGCCATACAGTTAGCACCAAACTGGGAAACGCCAAGACAACTGCCTTTCCCAAGACATATGATTCTTACACCTCCTTCTCTCTCTTCAACATAGAAATTAGTCGATGGAAGATCTAACATATCCCTCATCTGCTCACCTGAATATGATGTTCCTAACACCAGGCAGCTCTTAACAAAGCCATTATCCGTACTTTCTTCTATCGACAAACTGCCACTTGACAAATCACTACCACTCTTTGCTTCTCCTGCTGCACTTTCACCGCCAGCTACCGTTCCCTCCCCTGCTCCTTCCCCGCCATCTGCTTTTTTCTCTCCTGTATCTTCCCCGCCTGACACTTCACTTCCTGTTTTTACTTCCCCTTCTTCTCCTTCGCCACCACCTTCCTCTACCTCTCCTGCTGTTTTCCCATCATCTACTGTATCTCTGCTTACAACAGCTTCTCCTGCAATTTCACTATCATATTCCTGCTTTCTTTTTTCAATATCTTCATATGACAATTCATATATATTCATATAATTTACTGCTTCGACATCACTGCTGCTGTCAACAGATTGAAGATATGCTATCTCTTCACCGAGCACCTCTGCAGCAGATGCAGTTTTGCCAATACTCACTTCATGATATAGTGCCATTATAAGATTATTCTCCTGTTTAATAACTTTTCCGGAAGTCTTAACAACCGCTGCTTCAATTCTCCCCTCATAATTATCATAATTCTTCCTACCCCACATCTTTTCCCTGTCTTCTTTTGTCAAATATTCATAAGACAGATCAGCTGCATTATTACTGCCTTTCTCCTCCATTTCTTTCAATACATTCGTGCGAACAAGCACTGCCTGTGTCTTTAACGCCTCCATCTCATAATCCGCAGGAATAACCCCTGCCATAATTCCGGCAACATATTCTTCTACATCTATATTCTTATATATTCCCTTATACTCGATCAGAACATTCTTCCCCATATAATGCTCTTCAATCCTGTTTCCACCTTCCCCAATAACAAATTCCGGATTAATAAAATGATATATGTAGCAACAGGCCTGTGGAAATATCAACAACATAGCCATGAAGATAATTATCACTTTCAAACCTGACCTGATTCTTTTTTTCATATAAAAAACCTCCCCCACTATTATATGTGGAGGAGGATACCATTATTCTAATTAAACATTAATAATAATTATCAGGTCAATAACTGTTAATATATTGTATTATCAAATTGTAACGTTATACAGCATTACTTAGATGTCTTCTTCTTGGCAGGTACAGCTTTAGGCATCTTAACAGTCACCTTCTCAAGATTCCATATCTCTGTAGCATACTGCTCAATAGTACGATCTGAAGAGAACTTACCTGCACATGCAGTATTAAGCATTGCCATCTTAGCCCATCTTGCCTCGTCTCTGTACGCCTCATCTATTCTTTCATGAGCCTCACAGTACGAATCGAAATCCTTCAAAGTAAAGTATACATCCTGCTCAACAAGTGAATCATACAGATCTCTGAAAAGCTCAGTATCCTCATTATACGTACCATTGATGAGCTGTGTAAGAACACGGCGGACATTGGCATTACTGTTGTATATATCTCTTGGCTTGTAGCTGTGATCACGCTCGTAAGCCATAACCTCATCTGCCGAAAGACCAAAGATAAATGCGTTCTCCTCTCCAACCTCTTCAACAATCTCAACATTAGCACCATCCATTGTTCCTATTGTGGGTGCACCATTTAACATGAACTTCATGTTACCTGTACCGGAAGCCTCACGTGAAGCTGTTGAAATCTGCTCTGATACATCTGCAGCCGCAATTATAAGCTCTGCATTTGATACACGATAATTCTCAATAAATACGACTTTGATCTTACCCTTGATAGACTCATCATTATTGATAACATCCGCTACTGAATTAATAAGCTTAATAGTAAGCTTTGCTCTCTTATATCCTGCGGCGGCCTTGGCACCAAAGATAAATGTGCGAGGCACTATATCCTTCTCCGGATGCTCTTTGATCTCTGTGTAGAGATGCATTACATGAAGTATATTAAGAAGCTGTCTCTTATACTCATGAAGACGTTTGACCTGAACATCAAAGATAGAACGAGGATCAACTTCAATTCCGTTATGCTCCTTGATATATGCAGCAAGACGTACCTTATTCTGATACTTGATATTCATGAATTCCTGCTGGCACTTCGCATCATCAACGTATACCTTAAGCTTGGCAACATGTGGAAGATCAGTGATCCACTCATCCCCGATCTTAGAGGTTATCCACTGTGCCAAAAGCTGATTACCATGTAACAGGAAACGCCTCTGTGTGATACCGTTAGTCTTGTTATTAAACTGCTCAGGTCTCATCTCATAGAAGTCCTTAAGCTCACGCTTCTTAAGAATCTCTGTATGAAGCGCAGCAACACCGTTAACCGAATAAGAACCGGCAATTGCAAGATGTGCCATCTTAACCTGACCATCATAGAGAATAGCCATGCTCTTAACCTTCTCCGGATTGTTAGGATATTTCTCACGGATCATATTGACATATCTTCTGTCAATCTCTTCAATAATCTGATAAACACGCGGAAGAAGTCTTGAGAAGAGCTCAATAGGCCATTTTTCCAATGCTTCCGCCATAATAGTATGATTGGTATATGCACATGTATGACAGGTGATATCCCATGCCTCATCCCATTCAAGACCTTCCTCATCAACCAGGATTCTCATAAGCTCTGCAACCGTTACTGTAGGATGTGTGTCATTGAGCTGGAAGGTGATCTTCTTAGGTATATCGTGTAGATCTGAATTATTCTCTTTGAATTTCTTAAGTGCAGTCTGAATAGATGCTGAGATAAAGAAATACTGCTGCTTTAATCTAAGCTCCTTACCTGCGTAGTGGTTATCATTAGGATAAAGTACCTCGACAATAGTTCTTGCAAGA
Organism: uncultured Clostridia bacterium; assembly: GCA_946186175.1. Lineage (GTDB taxonomy): Bacteria > Bacillota > Clostridia > Lachnospirales > Lachnospiraceae > CAG-590. Next base: position 5,675 of record CAMHMG010000171.1, read on the forward strand.
TTCTGCTGTTCAACTGCCTTCTGATACTCTCCTTTATCAAATGAATCAAGGTTAAAATCAGATATAGCCTCTGCATCCCATATTCTTAATGTATTAACAACATTGTTACCATATCCTATTACAGGGAGATCATAGGGTACTGCGCGTATTGAAGAATATCCTTCCTGAACAAAATGATTCTTTCCATCTTTGTACTCAACTCTTACATGTCCTCCGAACTTAACCTCACACGCATACTCATTACGACGAACCTCAAACGGATTACCATCTCTTAACCAGTCATCCGGTTTCTCAATCTGGTAACCGTCCTTAATCTCCTGACGAAACATACCGTAACGATAACGGATACCGCATCCGTAAGCAGGATATCCAAGTGTAGATAATGAATCTAAGAAACATGCTGCAAGACGTCCCAAGCCGCCATTACCAAGTGCTGCATCAGGCTCCTGATCCTCTATTACATTAATATCAAAACCAAGCTCATCAAGGGCTTCCTTAACTTCATCATAAAAGGTGAGATTGATAAGATTGTTACCAAGTGCTCTACCCATCAAAAATTCCATTGAAAGATAGTAAACTGTCTTAGCATTCCTCTTCTCATACTCTTTGTGGGTAGCAATCCACTGATCGATTATTGTGTCCTTAATCGCGTAGCAGACAGCCTGAAAAACCTGTTGCTGTGAAGCATCATCAATAGTTCTACGGTAAAGAGATTTCACATTACTAATAACTTCTTTCTTGAATGCCTCTTTATCGAAATCTAACTTTCTAGCCATGGTATTAAACCTCCTTAAAATATTACAAACAACCATTAATTATTTTACCAAAAATATGCAAATTGCACAAGCATTTCTTTATCTAATCTGTATTTGCTTTGCATTATCT
>CAMHMG010000172.1 GCA_946186175.1 uncultured Clostridia bacterium
ATTATATTACCATAATCCACCATAGGTGTGCAGTAAGTGACTTTACCATACTTATCATATACAAACACCGCACTGTTATCAGGGCAGTCTAAACTGATCGTCTGATTAGTCATGGACTTATCTATATTATACCAGACTGCCTTATCGGTAGTAAGACTAACCTCCTTTACATCACCTGTGAAGTTCTCATTACCGGATACAGGAATCATATCAATACCAATTGATGAATGCGTGACACCTGATTCATCTACATAAATATCTTTATAATCTCTGTTGGATGAACTGGGAATTGTTGCAAATGCACCTAAATGGTTTTCATCTATTATCTTATATATAGTGGCATCTCCTAATGCTATGTATATAGCATAACCTGTATCCTCTAACACGTAAAGTTCTGCAAAAGGCATACTGTACTGTTCGGAAGAATATTTCTCTGAAACCATCTCATACTTGTTACCGTCTCTTTCTTTCCATGCATTTAGAACATTTTCAGATACCGGATTAGGAGCAAGCTTTTCTCCGATATATGTCTTCTGATATGCCCCGATAAGTCCTGTGTTGTTCTCTATCATTTCCTGAGTTACATATACGTGTCCGTCTATCTCTACTATATCGGCACCGGTATAGTTCTTATCAATTCTGTAATTACCGTTTTCTACATCACCTGATACCTTAACAAATCCTCTGTCACAGTACATGTAATAACTAACCGAGGTGCCGTTTCCAAGCATTTCAACCCGCATATATCTCATATCAGGAAAGGTGATCATTGCCGGGATTCCGTTAAGGGTGTAAAATCCTTCATACTTCTTATAGGAATCCGGAACAACTTCATTGACAGTCACATCAGGAGCAGCCGGTTCTTCTATGTCGATTCCCTTTTCCTCCAACGCGATATTGGCCAGTGCTTCAGCCATGGCAAGATTATATTCACTGCTTCCACCGGAAGTTGTAACACACACACTTATCTCTTCTTCGGGAGCAACCATAAGTGCCGCATGATACTGTAAGGCATCTCCTCCCTTATATACAGCTTTAACTCCTGCATCTTCATACATCGGAATCGACGTAAGATCCCATCCAAGTCCGCACTGATCCATGTAGTCAGTGTCATACTTAGAAGATGAATTATCACTCCACAAAGCTGCCATTTCATCCTTGCTCTTCTCTGAAAGGAGTCTGTTATCACCCTTAAAAAATGTACTTCCAAATTCACAGGTATCAACTGCGGTAGAATATATTCCTCCTGTACCAAAGCCCACAACATATTCCGTGTCATATCTGTTCTTTCCATCAGGATATATATCTGCAAGAGCATCATTTTCGAAAACATTTTTCGCTGTATAGATATCATTTGCACCGATCTTTCCTGCAATATTCTTCGTAATATAATCAGTAAATCTCATCCCTGATACTCTCTCTCTGATGATCTCAAGAAGCTCAAAACCGTCATTACAATATGCGGCATATTCACCGGGATCAGCTTTAAGCTTCTGATTTTTCAGATTCTTTAAAACACTATCTGTTGCGACAAAATCATTATCACCATAAAGGAACATATTCTTTGCTGATGTTCCGGCTATTCCTGAGGTATGATTTAACAGCATCCTTACAGTGATATCCTTATAACGCTCATCTGCCATCGTAAAATCATCAATATAGTCTGTGACTGGGTCGTCAATATCAATCTTGCCGGAATCTGCAAGCTGCATTATGGCAGCAGCCGTATATGTCTTGCTGACGGATCCGATACCGTAGATCTTTTCATCGATTTCCTTTTCTTTCAAATCATTGTTTTCTGCCGCATATACTTTTCCAGCGTTCTTAGTTGTACTTAATACATTCTCGTTATTCACCAACGAAAGTCCTAACAAAAAAAATGCACTTGCACCAACCACCTTCAATAATATTATTTTTTTTATTTTATTCACACTTACACCTCTCTCATTTAATTGAGGGGACATAAAACCATCCCTGCCTCTGTTTACTCTGTCATAAGCTCGGTAACCGAAACATTCTTTACCTTACCTGCAGAAATATATGTTGAAACATATACATATACTGTTATTACAAGAGCCATTACCGGTACCACAAAAAGCCTGATCCCGAATACTGTTGAAAATGCACTCTTTAAGAAAAACATTGTTACGGGAACGGAAAGAATTACTCCGATAATTATCGCCGGTATTGCAACAGGCATGATCCTGTATAGTATCTGCTTCTTGATATCCTTTGACGAATAGCCCATCGCCTTCTCTATTCCCATTGCCTGTCTTTCTTTTCTGATAGTCGATTCAATGAGGAAATTATTTATTATCGAAACTACTAAACCTATTATTATCATAAGTGCTATTGAGAATATCCGGGTCATTACACTCAAGCCTCCCACTGAAGTTTCAATGGTTTCAGACATTGATGAAATCTCTGTAAGCTTGAAACTGCCGCTATCACCGGATATGGATCTTATCCCCTATCTTAATAGCATAGCTTGCATTACTTACTCCATACTTAAACTTAAGGATTGCCATCTGCTCATCCGCTTTTCCCCTGATTCTTTCTTCTAAGTCCATCTCTCCGGAACTTTCCTCAGACTTCTCTGCCGTATCCTCTATACTTCCGTATTCCTCTATAAGTCTTTCCTTTAACTCTTCATCACTCACACCATCTGCCGGATATACAAACAGGTAATTCGCACATTCGGAAGGTGCCATAAATTGACGATATCCGTCAAATGTCATATAAGCTAAGAGGCCGTTATTCATCATTACATTTACTGTTCCTGATACTATATAGCTCTTTTCAATACCACTGTATTTTAATGGCACGGAATCTCCCACGCTCAAACCATACTTATTCACCAGCCCAATACTTATAAGAACTTCATTATCATGAATAGGAATTCTTCCTTCGCTGAGTATCAGATTCTCCGTTTCGTCAAAATTATCATAGGCATAAATCTGAAAAATATTTAAATCATCATCGCCAACGGTAAAGCCGTTGTTAGCCCGGATTAATACGCTTTTTCTTACATCATCTCTTCTGTCAACCTCCTGTTTTACCGCTTCTACATCTGTCCCGGTATCAAAGCCGACCATCAACGCCTTCTCCAAACCACAGAAGTTTAAGAATACCACACCTCTGTCCCTGAAGATATCACACAGATAGAAACAAAATGTAATCGTAAGCGCTGCCGCCATAATACATATAAACATTCCGACATTCTGTCTGGTGCTTCCAAAAAGCCCTTTAAGTCCAAGCCGTTTGTTTATGTCAGACTTTGTCTTTTCAACAGGGAAAACATTTCTTCCGAAATGATGTGTCTTAATACCTTTTCTAAATGCTATTACCGGCGGATATTTCTTGATTTTCCCTGCCCTGAAAAGTGCTGTTACAAGGGTAAGAATTATAAGTAATGCTGCCGGTATTAAAAGATAGCTCACCTTTCCTCTGACCACATGATCGTGACCTACAAATACACGCATCACCTTTGTCATAAGCGGGTCGGTCACAAGTATTAGTAAGCCGCCGATCACAATTCCCACCAAAGACAACAGCAGATACTCATATATATATGCACCTGATATTTCTCTTGATCTGTAGCCTAACGCCTCAAGCACACCGATATATTCCATCTGATCTTCGATATCATTTGTTATTTTATGCCTTATCATGAAGAGACAGGAAACTGCCGTAACAACCGAGATAAATGCAACAATGGCCATAATGATCTCTATTGGTGATGTTGTAGCTGCTTTTTCATTGAAATAGTTATCTCCGTAAAGAAGTATATCTTCTCCTGCTATATCTTCGAACTTTTTCTCTATATCGCTGGTTAATTTTGCTGCATCTGTGACATCATTTATCACTCCGTCCTTTGTATCGTATGCTATCTGTTTCTGAACAGGTATTATCGCACTCATCATGTCATAATCATCATCAGACAAGACACATTTAAAGCTGGTATTTGCGTGGGACGAAAGCCCTGATTCATAGAAGCCTGCAATCTGAAACGGATACTCCTTACCGCCTATTACAAGTACAAAATCATCGCCTTCTGAAAAACCCATATCATATTTGACATAGTATGGTAACCATATAGGATGTTCCATACCTGAAATTTCAGATTCAGAAAGCGGCGAATGCTTTTCAAATTTTTCAATCTTTTTCTCATTATTTTCAGTAATGAAACAAGAATAAAAATTAGAAGTTGAGCCATCTTCCATTTTATAAGAAACAAATGTTGAAATACCAAACATGAGCATTTCAAACTCATAATGTCTTGTGATACGCTCATCTTCATCCATTACGTCAGCAAATTCCGCCTTAAAGCTTTTCTCCGGCATCTGGAATATGTTGTGGTAGCTTCCGGTGCGCTCAAATGCTTCTTCAAATATTCTGTCAGCCTTTTCTATATTGATTATACCGACTCCCATCAAAGTCATGCTGACAGCAAGAAGCAGCGTTATTATAAAGGCTTCTTTTTTACGTTTCTTTATATTGAATATTGATAATCTTAATATCTTCATGTTTTTCTCCTATTATAGTTCCGCATCCTTGTTGTTTTATTTCTATTCTACCAGCCCATCTCCTCTAAGAACTGTGAAAGCTTCACTCTTCTCTCTTTAACATCATCCTCGCCAAATATCGGCATCCTGTAATCACCTACAACACCACCGTCCCGAAGATAGAGCACTCTGGTTCCTCTAAGTGCTGTTTTCAGATCATGCGTGACCATCACGATTGACTGACCATTCTTATGAACATCTGTGAAAATGGTTTCCTCTTCGAAATACCGCCAACTCATCATTTGAATAATCCTGTATCTGCGTGTCCCCGAAGAATACCTTTCCCATATTAGGCTTATCCATTCCGGACAGTGCATATAGAAGCGTTGACTTACCGGAACCCGATGATCCCATGATTATTGTGAAGTCACCCTCTGTTATCTCCAGGTCTAAATTTTTGATAACGTGCTGCTGAACGCCTCCGTTAGAAAATGATTTACAAAGTTTTTCTGTTCTTAATATACTCATCTTTTTTCTCCTCTTACATTAAAAGAAACCATTTATACTACTTTTCTTTTGTTCTGATGCAAACTTAATCTTCACATCTTATGATCGTAGTATAAATGGTTTTTTAAAAACCTTCTTTATCAAAAAACTATTAAATTCTTATCAAATTCTTAACAGGTGTGTTTATTTGGAGCAGTTCTTGTTGAATCATTATACTTTTTTGTTGGTTTTTCATTCGCAAGATAAGCAGTCATTCTGTTTATCGCCTTTGCATAGCCCCATAATTCTTTGTTTGAATACATACTACTATTACCCTAACCGTTACACTTATATTTATTTCTTATTTTTCTTATTAATTGCTGCTGATACTATCAACATAATCAGGATAAGCAGATTTCCTATTACAAACAGAGCTATAGCAACAATAAATAGCAATATACTAAATATTGGTGCCGGATGACCCTGCCCTGTGGCAGTTTCATATATCTTGCTATCAATAAAAACACCAAGAATAAATATCAAAACCGATAAAACATCAACTATCGGAAAACCTATGAGCCACCATAAAAACGATTTTGATTTCTTCTTTTCTTCCATCATACAATACCTCGTTATATTTAATCATAACCTCGATATCTTCTCCAAAATTAAACATATTACAACCCATATAAGCCGATACACCGCACAAGCACCAATGCCTATAATCGGCGCAATCCATAAAGGCTTATTCTCATAAATATATATCCATTCTTTAATCGTTAAAAAATCGCCCGCAACCTCTTGATAACTCCGCATCGCCTACGCATTAGAAAAAAGAGTCAAGCAGGTTAGACAGTATGCACTGCCCTCTTTCGAACGGGCGATAATATCAAATTTTAATCAAATTCTTAAACTCTTCCGGTGTCATATCAGCAAATGTTTTGTTTTTTGTCACTCATAATTACTTAACCTCTTTTACTATTTTCCTTATAATTAGCCCAGCGTTCGTTAAGTTTCGCATAATGCTTATCCTTTAACTTTGCTTCTATCTCATCTCTAAACTCATTATCCTTAGCCAATCCCCACTCAATCAGCTCCTTTTTAGCAAAAACATTTAATCTCAAAATATGTAGCATAAACAACTGTATCAAATAGATTTCTACCTATCGCTTCTTTAACAATTACTTTTCTTCACTCTTTTATCGTCTCTAAATGTCTGATGTACTCACTCTTCTCCACCTACTATCACCACTCCCCAAAAACAGATATTACCAATTATTATTATAATACATGCCCCCACTATTATCAATGATTCTTTAAATAGCCAAATCTCCCTCACCCCCCTTTATTTATAAGGATTCCCGCCTTAAAATACAGAAGCGCGAGACGTTGCGGGTGTCCGGTGGACACCTTTGCGAAGCAAAAGCAACGACCGAGTCGGCAGACGAGACGATCGAACTTCGAGCCCAGAATTGGGCTCGTTATGAGAAAAAGGACATCCATAAAATGGATGCCCTTTTCTCATAATAGAAGCGCGAGACG
>CAMHMG010000173.1 GCA_946186175.1 uncultured Clostridia bacterium
CATTATCTCTTCTTAGTTCTAATTCCTTTTTTATTGACGTAATAATTACCTATCCATTTACTCTTGGCCATTTTTCCGGTCTCTTCATCGAAGTAATAATATTTACTCTTGATCTTCTTCCATCCTGTAACCATCTCAGCAGAATATTTATCAAAGTAATACTTTGCACCTTTATACTTGACCCATCCGGTCTGTGCCGCTGCCTTACTGCCAAAATAATAGGTTTCGTCATCTATCACTATCATCTGATTCCTTGCAGCAATACCTGTTACGGGATCGAGATAATAATCCTTGCCGCCTATTGTCTGCTCACCATACAACATTACACCTGTCTGTGAGTCAAAACCATAGTACTTTCCATCTATCTTGGTTACACCACGTGCAACCTTCTTGTTATTCACAACATAAAAAGTATTATTATTGATAGTATGGAAGCCGCTTGCCAGCTTTCTTCCGGCATCATCATAGAGATACGTGCCAACTCCGTCCGTATGCATTGCGCCTTTGACAAGAGTACCGTTCCCCTTTGCCATATATTCTTTTCCATCAACTTTAAAATTACCTACAACCATTTCTCCTGTTCCGGGTCTTAGGTAAAATGTATTCTCGCCCTGATCAAGAAATCCGGTTTTCATCTGTCCGGTCTGTTCATCAAAGTAATACCATTCTCCTTCATTCTTGACCCATCCACAAACATAGTTTCCTGTTGTATCCTTGAAATATGAAGAACCATTTTCCTGAACTATTTCTCCCTCAACTGTTTTCTTGGATAGATTATAATATGCAATGACAGCCTTCGCATCAGCAACACCAACTTTAGCTCTCTTAGCTTCTGTATTATAGAATTTCTTACAGTCGGATGCACTTGTAACATATCCGTGCTCCATAATAACTGACGGAATCTTATCGACCACTCCGCGCCTTACAATCGCATAATAATCACAAAGATTTCCATTAGGATACCTGTTACCTGCACCCGATTTTCTAAGAAGAAAGCCTTTATTGGCCATACCTATGTTTTTCAATTCTTTAAGAGCAATTCTACCAAAAGCTTGTGTTTCTTCTCTGATATTATCGTGATACCCGGAATTATAAGCAACCAAAGCATTAGCTCCGTTTGTATATCCGGCGTTAATATGAACGCTTAAAACAAAATCCGCACTAAGCTTCTGTGCGTAATTGCTCCTGGCATACAAGCAGCTACTTCCAACGCCGAGATTACAGCAGCACCCTCCATCTTCTCTTGTCATATAGACAGTGATGTCTCCATAATCCATTAATTTATCATACATAGCCATAGAAATATCCAGAACTACATCTTCTTCTCTAAGTCCATGAGCATGTGCTCCCGGATGAACGTCGCAATGTCCCGGATCTATTAGAAGCACCTTTGAATCAGCAGGCGATAAATCAGTACTTGTCATTGAGCCCTGCGTCAGGGAGGTTGCCGATACTACAAAACTGTCCATAGTCAAAATTGTAAGGATAATAACGCAGGCAAATAGTATAAGTTTATTGATATGCAAATGTTTATTGTTTAAGTTAATCATTACATCTCTCCTTTGTAATTTGTAATTAAAATAGTTTATATCTGATCATCTGTTTTCTTATATATAATACAGATATGTTAAATTTTTGTGTGATAAATTCTTCATAAAAAATTATCAACCCATATTATACATAGGTTCTGCTTAATTAGCAATGTACAAAATGTGGATATATCAACCATAATTTAACGGTACATAGTTGAATTTATAAGAAATTTAGAGTATTATATGATTGTTATTATAAAAAATGATCTAATTGATTCAAGAATATATTGATTCAGGAAATGGAGGATATCATGGATTTTTTATGGAGTGACAGAAAAAGGACTTTATTTGGACTACCCCTTTCATTTACGAAATACAGTATGACCGAGGAACGTCTTTTTATAGAACAGGGTTTTCTCAATAAGAAAGAGGATGAAGTAAGATTATACAGAATAATGGATGTGTCTCTAAGTCGCAGTTTCGGTCAGAGATTGTTCGGCGTCGGAACAATTCACTGCTGCTCGGCTGATAAGAGCATGAAGGATTTTGATATATTGAGTATCAAGAATCCCAAAGATGTCAAGGAGCAGCTCTCAGAACTTGTTGAGAAACAGCGTGACGCTAAGAGAGTAACCAATAGAGAATTTATGAATGATCATCACGACTATGATGATGATTATGATCATGACGACCATCACTGAGTTTTCTGATCTGGCCGGTCATACAGTGCTGTATGCTGATTGCTTTTGATGCCTTCAGTACTTTCCGGAAGGAATAGTATCTTAACAGTATAGAACATTATCATAAGATCCATCATTACAGATCTTTGTGATATATATATCAGGTCTAATTTAAGCTTGTCCTCGGGTGTGGTGTTGTACTTTCCATATACCTGAGCATAGCCAGTTAGGCCTGCTTTTACTTTCAGTCTCATGGAAAATTCCGGCAGTCTCTTCTCATATTCTTTGGCAATCTCCGGGCGCTCGGGTCTTGGTCCGACTATTGTCATATCTCCTTTTAATATATTAAACAATTGTGGTATCTCATCAATGCGGAATCGTCTTATAACACGGCCTACTTTTGTAATTCTTTTATCTCCCTGCTTAGCCAGTCTTGCACTTTTTTCCGAATTCTCCCGCATACTTCTGAATTTGTATATATAAAATGACTTTTTATCCTTGGTCAATCTTTTCTGCAAATAAAATATATGTCCTCCATCTTCTATCTTAATTGCTATTGCAGTAATGATCATAAATGGTGAAGCAATAACAAGTGCAACCAATGACAGAATTATGTCAGAAAGTCTTTTTACAATAGGATAATACCACACAACATCTGTTCTTCGATTACGAAGGAATGGTGTATCAAAAAATGTTGATACTTCGCATCCTCTGACATTAATATCCTCAATATTAATTGAAAAATGAATATCTATATGTCTGTGCTCGCAGAAAAGAAGCATCTCCTCGCGAAGTGCAACATCAACTTTATATAGATATATATCCTGACACCTGTTAAGAATTTTGAACATTCTTTCTCTATTGGAGTTCTGATCAATACAGCCCATAATCTTATACCTGTATGGAAACGCTTTCATCTTATCAACCAGCAAAGGATATGTCTCCTCTCCGTAGATAATAGCCACTCTGTGAGGTTCATCAAAACGTGCATGAAGTCGATTCATAAAAAATGTGATCAGCGTAATAATAAAGTTCTGCACAAAAAATGCAATTATAAACAATCTCATCTCTATTCTCTGGAAATTATGAAACCAAAAGAAGGCAGCAACCAGTAATACAATATCACTGATACCATAAGATAACATCTGAGAAAATGAAAGCTCCATAAGATGATATGCTCCAATCTTATGTGCTTTGTACATCTTAGAAAACGAAAAATAAACGATTGAATATAAGACTCCAACGGTAGCAAGTGTCCTAAAGCCAAAATACCCCTTGTCCCATCCCACTCCGACATTCCAATACCATAGCCATATAGCCGAACAAAATGCCATTGCAAGACTTAGAAGCATATATATATTACGAATCATTTGCTTGATGAACTTCTTTGACATCTTCAAAAAACCTCTCTTATTAATGCTATAGCTTACTTAGGTTCAATGATGGCGAACATTTCTGTGCTGCTTCCGGAGTGATCAACTCTTCTCTTACAAGACGTGCAAGATCCATATTCAAAGTATGCATACCAACTGCCTGACCCGACTGCATAGCTGTCTCTAACTGATGAGTCTTGTCCTGTCGTATAAGATTGGCGACTGCATCATTGCCTACCAAAATCTCCGTTGCTGCTATTCTTCCGTTGCCATCCTTTCTAAGTAAAAGCTGCTGTGAAACAACTCCCCGTAATACAGAAGCTAACTGAGTACGAATCTGATTCTGTTGGTGAGGTGGAAATACATCAACTATTCTTCCTATAGATTCAGCTGCAGATATAGTATGCAATGTTCCAAACACAAGGTGTCCTGTCTCTGCCGCTGTGATAGCTGCAGATATAGTTTCGAAATCACGCATTTCCCCGACAAGAATAATATCCGGATCCTCTCGCAAAGCTGAACGAAGTGCCGCTGCAAAGCTTTCAACATCCTTCCCAATTTCTCTCTGATGAATCATGGAAAGCTCTTCCGTATAAACAAACTCCGTCGGATCCTCTATAGTAATAATATGCTCTGCTCGATTTCTATTTATGTAATCAATCATTGCTGCTAAGGTGGTCGATTTTCCCGAACCGGTCGGACCGGTCACCAGTATCAGCCCTCTTGGCTGTTCAGATAATGCAATCAATGTACTCTGAGGCATATCCATCTCTTCTAATCTCGGTATAACAGCACCCATGATACGAAGACTTGCAACATATCTCGACTTCTGGTGATAAAGATTAACTCGACATCGCAATCCATGTTCTGTCTGATATGCAAAATCCAGATCTTTTCCTTCTTTGTATAATCTCAGATCCTCCTTGTTAGAAATCATGGATAAAATGATGTCATTCACTTCATCCTCCAAATAATGATTTTCTAAACGTCTGAGCGTACCAAACTGCCTTCCTACAATACCGCTTCCCGCCGTAATATGAATATCTGAACAATTATTTCTCTCTGCAAATCTAATAATTGAATCTATCTTTTTCATGGCTATGCGCTACCTCTTTCCACGTTATTAATTCACGTCAACTTACGTCTCCGTGTGTTTTTCGCCTCATAGAGCTCTCTGCGTACACGCAGAGCTCTGCAAGGCTCATTTTCCCATATTACACAATAAGGACTGATCTCTGATAGTTTTCATTCTATCACAAAACAGTCCTTAATGCACTCATTATTATATATTAAATTCGTATAATATACATTTTTCTACGAATCTCGCAGTAAATGCGAAATTCTACCTGAACAATTGAATTAAATCTTTTCTACTCCAAGATCTACCTTCTCACCGTTGATGTTCCAATTCTTTGTATAACCCTTCACGCCATCATACTCGATTGCTGTTGCGAGTACATCTGTAAAGATCGTCTCCTGGTTATTCTTAAGGATCTCTGCAATCTTATCATTGTTAGCTACCGAGATTGTGATCTTATCCATAACCTCAAATCCTGCTTCCTTACGCATTGTCTGAACCTTAGAGATTATCTCTCTCACGAATCCCTCCTCGATAAGCTCAGGTGTAAGCTTCTTGTCAAGTACCACTGTAACAGCATTGTCAGCCTGTGTCTCGAAGTCTTCTGACTGTGCAAGCTCTATGAGGAGATCCTCTTCGGCAAGTGAAACCTCAACTCCGTCAACGTCAAACTTCAAAGCTCCCTCACTCTTAAGAGTAGCCATTGCAGCGTTACCGTCTATATTTGTGAGATACTCTCTGATTCCGTTTAACTGCTTGCCATACTTAGGTCCAACAGTTTTTAACTGCGGTTTAAATGAGTATGAAGAGAACTCTGATACATCATCCTTAAATGTTACAGCCTTAACATTAAGCTCATCAGCGATTATCTCCTTATAGAAGTCTGAAAGCTCTTTGTCCGCCTTAACGTACATGTTAGCGATCGGCTGACGGTTCTTGATATTAGCTGCATTTCTGCCTGCTCGACCCATAACAACAATATGAAGTACCTCGTCCATATCTGCCTCAAGCTCCTTGTCAACGAACTTCTCATCACACTCAGGGAAGTCGCACAGATGGATACTCTTAGGTGCACTCTTATCTATTCCTACAACAAGGTTCTGATAAATGTCCTCTGTCATAAATGGGATCATCGGCGCTGAAGCCTTACTGATCGTAACAAGTGCTGTATATAAGGTCATATATGCATTGATCTTATCCTGCTCCATGCCCTTAGCCCAGAATCTCTCTCGGCAGCGGCGAACATACCAGTTACTCATATCATCAACAAACTCTGAAAGTGCTCTTGCAGCCTCCGGAATCTTATATGAGCCAAGATTCTCATCACAGGTCTTAACTGCAGTGTTAAGCTTTGAAAGAAGCCATTTATCCATAACGGATAATTTGTCATAATCCAAACTGTACTTAGTCGGATCAAATTCATCGATATTAGCATAGAGTACATAGAATGCGTAAGTATTCCACAATGTACCCATGAACTTTCTCTGTCCCTCAACAACAGCATCCTCATGGAAACGGTTAGGAAGCCATGGTGCCGAGTTGGTATAGAAGTACCAGCGGATAGCATCTGCTCCGTACTGATTGAGGGCATCCATAGGATCAACCGCATTACCCTTAGACTTACTCATCTTCTGTCCGTCCTTATCCTGAACGTGACCGAGTACGATTACGTTCTTATAAGGTGCCTCATTGAAGATCAGCGTAGATATTGCCATCAATGAGTAGAACCATCCTCTTGTCTGGTCAACAGCCTCTGAAATGAAATCAGCAGGGTAGTTCTCCTTGAAGATGTCTTCATTTTCGAACGGATAATGCCACTGTGCAAATGGCATAGCTCCTGAATCGAACCAGCAGTCAATAACTTC
>CAMHMG010000174.1 GCA_946186175.1 uncultured Clostridia bacterium
TTCCGGTATTTGGTCTAATGTTTTTTCAGTATCCCCTATTAACAAAACCGGCGAATCAACCCCTTTTTTTCTGACTCTCTTATTTTTTCCTTGTCTATATTGATAGTACTGATACATTTTATTAATATTTTCATTATCATATCTTGTACGTATCTTTTCCCCCATTTTGACAAAACGACCATCGCCTTTTCCCTTGTAGAGACAGGTCCTATACATTTGATATACCAATTCCATCGGATTGTTATTAAACGCCTGCTCATCAATGAAATTAAGGACTTCATCATTTAAAGTTTGTCTTCCTATAGAAGAAACTATTTCTCTTTTTAATTCTATATTATAATCTCCAGAAAAAAGCTGAAATAATAAATCTAAAGATTCCCTGGATCTATTCTTTGAATTTCCCAATGATTTTATGTATTCAACTGTAATATTAGATTTACCCATAGTTATTCCTCTCTGTTTGATAATACAATAGATTACAAAAATTAGTAGTTTTTCCACTAATTCTTTTTCCAGTCAACTTTCTATCATTTTCAGATATATGGGTATAATCCGGGTGTATTATTCAATCTTTGGCACCTCTAATTTCACTATTTTTCGTGCTTCACTTGTCCAAACTTTTCATGGTCGGGATTTTTAGGTTATCAAGTTCATATCCCGACAAGCTTAAGCAATTAATAACATCCACACCCACTCATTCTTTATGAAAAATGCATATAACATCATATTTCTTTTGAATATTGTTGTAAAAAAGTTGTAATCGGCTTATTATGTTGTAAATATGTATCAGAATCACCAAGGACTCTTCCTACAAAATATCATCATCATTTAACTTCTTAAATACTTCTTTCTTTTTCTGTTCTGAGACCTCCGCATATATATCCAAAGTTGTCTGTATATCTTTATGTCCCATTACAGATTGAATCACTTTAATATTGGTTTCATTCTCACATAAGCGACTGCAAAAAGTATGTCTTGTTATGTGACAACTGAATCTTGGCACGATTACCGGCTCACGATTCTCTCTTCTTGCTGAAACCTGTTCTTTTGCATTGTAATCAGATACAATACGCTTGATCACTCTGTTAATCGAAGAAGGATTGTGAAGATTGCCATTCCTATTACAGAAAATGAAGTTGCTCATACCACCAAGTTCAGTAGTGCATACATAACCAAACATCTTCTGATTCTTCTTCTCAAGAAGAAATGCATCATACACCTTATCCAACATAGGAATATTCCTAACTCCGGCTTCAGTCTTAGGTGAATACAACTCAAACTCACACTTGTATGACTTGTCGCTTCTCGGATAATAGGTCACATTATGGTTAATACTAATCATCTTATTATCTAGATCTATATCTTCCCACCTAAGACCAATAATCTCGCCAACTCTACAGCCGGTACCGAACATCACGGTGAATAACGGGACCCATCTAAGCTCATCCGGATTACTGTTAATATAATTTAGAAATGCTCTCTCTTCCTCCAAAGTCAATGCATGTCTTATGCCCGACTTACCCTTCATTCCCTTCTTTAGCTCAGCCATAACCCCATCAGCAGGATTATTGCGAATAACATTATCTCTTACTGCAAGCTGAAATGTTGGATGTATGACTGAATGCACATTATCAACTGTACTGATACTAAGCCCATCATCCAATAATGAATTGTAGAAAGCAAGCACATCAGAGAACTTAATACTTGAAATTCTCCGCTTTCCGAATCCCTTCCTTACATAACGATCAAACGAATAAAGATAATTGGTTCTTGTACTACTCTTTAAATCTCTCTTGTTATCCATATATCTATCGAAAACATAGTTAATGTCTGCCTTCTCTTGAATATAAATATCAAGACCATCAAGCTTGTCCCTTTCAAGAGTCTTTTCTATGTCTCTAAGTTCAATTAAATCCTTAGCATACACAACCTTGCGTCTCTTCATTTGATCAGTATAACTGTAATAATAAAGCTTCGTATCTTTACGATATCCTTCTCCTTTTCTGAGTGTTCTACCTTTGTTGTCTTTTCTGTTTTTTGCCATGCTCATCTCTCCTTTGACAAATCAAAGAGATGATACTTTGCATGTCAGTCCGCATTATTCTCCGCGTATTGCAAGGCACCATCACGGATTACTTGCGTTATGGTCATGTTATTCTTCTCAGCGCAATCATTTAACAATCTATGCTCTTCCTCAGTAAATCTGATTTGAGTACGATATGATTTTGGATTATCCACTTTAGGACGTCCCATTTTCTTCTCCAAATGACTGCACCTCCTTCATAACTATAACCATTTTACTTTTTGTCACTCATTATGTCAAGAGGCAAAATATCATCCCTAGTCCATACTACTCCTCAGAAAAATATCCAATGTAATTGTCCAATACATTAGTATCAACAAGCACCATTCGGTTAATCTTCCTTGTAGCTTTTGCCTCTCTGGCAAGGTCTTTGAATTGCCTCTCACTCATGTCGTAGAGATATGCACCTGTCTTATACCGAACAAACTTTTTATTCGGATTGTTGACCGCCATAACAACTCGAGCAAACACTTCCTTGGGAATTTCATAAACCATATTTCCCTGCTCACATCTGACATATTGCATCTGCTTTTCCTCACGTGTCATATGAAATCACTCCTTCCGTTGTATAATGATTGAAAGAGTCTCCATAATCGCGTTATGATCATACTGTAAAACAGCTATTACTAAGATAACATAACATTATTGTAATAACAACATATTATTATATAAAAACTCTTTCTTAACTTAAGCATATATGCTTACAAGAACCTACCTGATTAACCCAAGAGAGGAAGATGAGAGTCGTGACACAATTAATTTCAGATAGGCTCTTGTGAACACATATTTATACAACTGGTGGCTTGGCAGCCCACATCGGAATCTCACCGTCTCCTAAGGACAGAATATCCAAAGATATCCTGAAGTATCATTATCACCGGATAGCCTCATAGCCCCGATACCACCACGGTATCTCTCTTATGCACGATGTTATATCGCTCTCGCATATTGCTGTCACAGCGCATCTATTTATGCGGCTCCGCTATCCTTACACGTCCGGTTGTAAAACACAATATTCATTTTTCAATGTTCATACTCGGCTTATTGCCTTAATGAACACACAGATAAAATCTCAATGCTACTATCCATTCATTACTGTATGCTCATCTAAAGTAATAAGTATGTTCCAGAGGAGTACTAATCCCCCCTGTAACAAATATCCGGGTTACTTTATCGACTTTTTATGTTACTTACATAGAACCCACCCTTTCCATCATTGCAAGGAGTGACGACCAAAAGGCGTAACTTCTTGAAGAAAGCGATATCTCGCTGAATTGTTCTAATATCGACATCATACCTTTGAGCAAGAACAGTACTGCGATAGTACTCTACAACTCTAAAATCAAAGTACATTTTAAATCTTCGTTCACATGTATTATTCATATATTTCATCCTTTGCACCCTATATACCACCATGTACGACTATTACTGTCGCACCCCAAATTGACACATCATTAAAAGCCTTTATTTATGGGCGGTGCGCGACTCAAAAAAGTTCTTGACATAATTCCCACAGTCCTTTTTCCCTCCATACTGATCTGTCCCTTTTTGTATAAAATGGGAGAAAAATGTCGAAATGAATAAAAAAAGAGCCACCAATTATAAAAACAATTGATGACTCTCTTTTTTCTCATATTTACTTATAATTATTAAAACTTCGACAACCCTCATCTAATAGTATGACAGATAACACGTAATAATAAAAAATTATAGTATCTCCAATTTAATCACATTGTAGCAAACCAACTGTCCCTTTAGTTTTCCTCAGCAATTACCCTATTGCTTTTATCAAAGAAAAATAATATAATCCAATCAACGAACATTAGTTCTTTTGCAGAAAAGGAATGTCTCATGTGTACCAGATATTTTATGGATGATGCTCCATCGGAGCTCTCAGATTTAATTGAAGCGGTAATGCGAACTCAACTTGCAGATCAGTTTGTCAGAAATTGTGGCAGACCTATTATAACAAGTGGTGAAGTGCGCCCAACAGATATAGTGCCGGTATTAGCACCGAACAAAAATGGTGCCCGAACCGTTTTTCCTATGAGATGGGGATTTAAGAATCCGGATCATGATTCTACTGTATTTAATGCAAGAGTGGAAAGTGTCGGGAAGAAGCCGACATTTAAAGATGCGTGGAATCACACAGATGTATAGTTCCTGCTTCGTATTATTTTGAATGGGAACATATAAAAGGAAGTAATGGAAAGATCAAGACCGGTGATAAATATATAATTCAACCCACCGTAGCCACCGTAACATGGATGTGCGGTCTTTATCGGATTGAGAACGGATACCCTGTGTTTGTTGTTCTTACCAGAGAGCAAAGCGATAGTGTTAGCTTCATCCACGACCGCATGCCACTCATCCTGCCCGGAGATAAAATAAATGCCTGGATCAATCCTGCGACCGACCCAAGCACTATATTACAATATGCAATTAACGATATGGTAACGGAAAAAGTTATAGAGGGAAAGCCTGACAAGAAGCAAATCCCCAATCAGATGTCAATAGAATATGTTACTTGATCACCGACTTAATAAAAGACAGAGCAAACTTCATCTCACTCTGTCTTTCAAATAACTATATTCTATTATGTTATCAAGAATAGTATTTTTGATTCTTGCTTGTTGGCTTATCAGGGAGTGTCATTTTTATTATCCCTTTATTGACTAATGGTGTTAGATACTTAGCATTAAAGTTCCTTCTTCCCTGCAATTCACAATAGTCTTGTAAATCAGCTCTTGTTCTTGGTGTTTTGCAGTATTCTATCAACTGAGCCAATGTTTTTGAACCAATAACTTGTATCTCATCTTGTACCCCATCTTGTTCCCTATCTTGTACCCCATCTTGTACCCTATCAGAATAATCATACTCGCCAATAACACCATAATTCATATTAGGAAATGTCACAACAAACTGGGATCTATCCGAATAAAACTCTGGTTCCTTGCCAGGTGTAAAGTTAGGAGCTTCAAGATAGCTGTCTCGCATCTTCTTAATACCGCTTCCTTCACGCTCCATAAGTCCAAGCCTTGCAAATATATCCGCCAGAATTGGATTTCTCCTTTTTGATGGAATCTTATCAATATTTCTATCCTGAATAAATGTTCCATCCACCATACCACCGGGAGAATAGATTTCCATACGATCATCAAAGATATCGACATGTACTTCACTACCATTTTCCAGATAATCACGATGGATTAGTCCGTTAACAAGTGCTTCGAAATATCCTCTATGCTGATATTCCGGATACTCTTCTCTTGAGTTTTCTGTCTTTCTCCACATCTTTCTGGTATTTCTCTTAATAAACTGCTCTGCATTATTGAGAAGTTCTATTATTCCACCGGAGTATTCATCACTATCAAAAGCTTCAAACTTACCATTTGCCTTATCTAAGCCATTCCATCTGGTACAAAAAACCCTTGAATATCTTACCGGCGAACTATCTGCAAGCAGTGCACCCGCATTGGTAAGTTTTCCTTTATCATCAACTATACCAAATGATTCAAACTGCGTATCTTCAAAACTCTTTCCTGTCCATTTCTTATATCTTGCCCTTAGACTGCTAAAAGAATAATCCTTAAAATCATATGATGACATCAAACTATCAAACGATGAGTTTCTGCCTCGTAACACAAGCCGTTTCAATTCTGATGAGTTAGCAGGAACACTCTCATTTCCAACTCTTATATATGCCTCCGTAGTTCCATCAGCAGAATAATAATATGGTGTTTCCTCTCCTGCATACACATCAAGAATAACAAACTTCATATCATCAATCTTTTCAAATCTAAGTTTGAACTCAGGAATAGGACTGATTCTCTTCTTAATTTCTTCACTGATTGTTTCAGAATCCCCTTCTGCATCTTCAAGTCCTACCAAGCTGCCATCGTTAGCAACTCCAAAAACAAGGCTGCCACCAATAGTATTGGCAAAAGCACTTACACTCTTACACCAACTCTTTGGTTTCTTCTTCTCAAGTGCTAATTTCTTATCATAATCGGTTGCCTCACCGATCAAATTCCTTATATCCAAATCCATTCCTCCTGTATTCCTGTATCCATGTAACTTTACAATAAATATGCTCAATTCTTTTTCAAATATACCATATCATTACAAAAAAGCAAACTCACTCCTCCATCTCCATCAACTCCAGCAATTCCCTGAAGTTATATGGATATGTATTACTCCCCCAATAGCTTCTCCTTCTCCTATTAGAATACTCTATCACAAGCTCCCACTGAGTTCCGTCGAGTGTATCTGGATCATAGTATTCGTGTTTCCATTCACCTATATGGATATTAGCAAGTTCTTCTAAGAAAGATTTCTTATCCATATCAAGGAAAAGAATCTCATCATAATCACCTGCACCATTATAAAACTTGCGCTCATATT